>JAJYKH010000124.1 GCA_021788685.1 Deltaproteobacteria bacterium
GGTTCTTTTGCGCGTGTCCTGGTGAAGGCGGCCATGGAGCCGGGATCAGTCCGCACTGCCCGGCCGTTGCCTACGGCGGCTTGGGATTCTAACATAAAGGAGCCGCTCCTTACATCCAGGAATTGACCCTGGACCCTGTGCCTGTGGCCGGCCCCTGCGTTCCACCAGGGCCGCGGCCGTTCGCGGGGCCGAACGCCATACCGCTTCCTCCGGTGGCGCCCCAATGAGAAGGGCGCCCGAAGGCGCCCCTTGCATGTCGAGCCAGGAAAAGGCTTTCTAGAAAAACTTATAGGAAAGACCGAGGCTCGTGGTCTCTGACTTCCAGTTGACCTCATTCAGGGTGGTGGTCCCGATGCCCCCCCCGGCCCCATACGTGGTGTCCGTGCCGTTTGTTGCCTGCCAGTCCTGGTAAGCGTAAGAAAGCTCGACGCCCCAACGATTGGTCAAGGCATACCGTCCGGTGACTTTCACGACGATGCCGTCGGCATCGTTCGCATCGTGGCGGAAGCTGACCGGATGGGCCAAATCTGGGCGCAGGTTCCAGTTCGCTTCGGCATCGTAATCAGCCCAGTGATACTCGAAGGTTCCTAAAATGGAGAATTGGGGTATGGGATCCACCTCGATATCGATGCCGGCCCAGGGGCCTTGCCATTCGGTTTGATATGTCGAATCGAGACCTGTGAAAGGTCCGAGCGCCGGAATCACAAATGCCCCGTTCCTATCGCGGAGATTCTGCTGGTGATAGGAATAGCCGCCGAGCGGCGCGACCGCAAGGCGGTCCTGAAAGAACTTCCATTGAAGGCCGATGCCGATGGAGGCATCGAAGACGTTGTCGTCCTTCGTGTCGGTGAT
Organism: Deltaproteobacteria bacterium; assembly: GCA_021788685.1. GTDB lineage: Bacteria > Desulfobacterota > Desulfobulbia > Desulfobulbales > UBA5123 > JAJYKH01. The sequence goes on from JAJYKH010000124.1 coordinate 853, forward strand.
GATTCTGGAGTATTCCCCGGTCCGGTTGTTGCCCAGATAATCCGAGTCCTGGTTTTCCCCGTTCAGAATCCAGCCGTAATTGATGGAGCCCCTGAGATAGGTCAGAAAATCAAAGTAATCATTCCCGACAGTCATCTTTCCGGAACCACCCACCTCATAGATTTCCAGGTCCTTCCAGGTCAGCTCGGAAAGAATATTGGGGTTACCGTTACTACCGGCGATGTTAAAATCCAGATCGTCCACCCGGTAACCGGTGTCGATGCCGACCTCGAGGGAGTCGATGTAGTCGGCGCGGGCAAGGCCAGGGATGGCGAGACAAGCGGAAAACAAGGTGGTGGTGACTGCGAGCAGGCCGAACCGCATGGTATTTATCATCTTTTCCCCCTTCATTTAGACTCCCACCGGGATCATGCATGTAACTAGTTTCCATTATTTTAAGTAACAAGACAAGTCGAGAGGAAATCGACAGATGAACCCTCGCCTTTCGGAAATCAGCAAAGGATCTCAAGAGGGCGACTCGGTCTTATCCTGACTGGCAACGGGGGCAGTGGAAGGTGGCCCGGCCGGCGATGACGGTGCGGACCACCGGGGCCTGGCAGGAAGGACAGGGAAGGCCGGTGCGGCCGTAGACCTGGAGTTGGTGCTGGAAACGGCCGCTCTCCCCTTTGGCGTTGACGAAATCGGAGATGGTGGTGCCGCCGCCCGCGATGGCCCGGGCGAGCACTTCCCGGCTGGAGTCGATCACTCGCTGCCAGTGGCGCCGGTCCAGCCCGGCGGCGGGCGCGAGGGGGTGGATGCCGGCGGCAAAGAGGATCTCGCTCGCGTAAATGTTCCCGATTCCCACCACCACCGCATTGTCCATGAGGAGACACTTGACCGGTTTCCGGTGGCGGCTGGCCCGCTCGAGCAGGTAGGCGGCGGTGAGCTCCTCTCCGAACGGCTCCGGCCCCAGGTGGGCGAAGGGATCGACTTCCAGCTCCGCCGGGGTGTGAACCTCCACGAAGCCGAACCGGCGGGCATCGTTGAACCGCAGCTCGAGCCCGCCTTCCAACGATATCCGGAGATGATCGTGCTTGCGGAGGGGGGCGGCGGCCGGCAGGAGAGCGAGCTGGCCGGTCATCCCCAGGTGGAAAGCGAGCAACGCCCCGCTTTCCATCCGGAGGAGCAGGAACTTGGCCCGCCGCTCCACCGCGGCGATGCGGCCCCCCGCGATCCACTCCTTGAGCCGGGCGCGGGGGACCGGCTTCCGGAGCTTGCGGGCGCCAGCGGCAATCCCGGCCACCGCGCGGCCGGCGAGCTGCGGGGCGAGGCCCCGGCGGATAACCTCGACTTCGGGCAGCTCAGGCATCAGGAATGGAGAATGAAAAATGGAGAGGGGAAAATGGAGGACGGCCTCGCAACAAGCTCAGTTGATCACCCACCGGACCCCGGCCGAATGGCATCCTGAAAACCTTTAATTCCCCTTTCCCCGGCGGTCAACGCTTTTCTGCCTGAAGGCGGCCGGGACCCGAAGAGCGCTCCCGAAGAAGAAGATTCCATCTTGCCGCCAAGTTGGGTACCTTGGTCAGAGCAGGAGCCGTTTTCCGTCACCGATCAGGTCTGATCAGTCGGATCGGGCCGATCGGTCGGACAAAATAAAATCCTGGTCGCCCCGACCGCTGGTCCTCAGGATCATGAGATGACACCCAAATTCCCATCCGCGCCCAGCCAGGAACGCCAGGAGCTGCGCCGCCGGGTCCTCACCCGCCGGGACGGGCTGCCCGCCGCCGACCGGCGCCGCAAGAGCCTCGCGGCCATCGACCGGCTCCTCGCCTTGCCGCAGCTTGCCGGAATCGACACCTTCTTCGTCTACGTGGCCTTCCGGAGCGAGGTGGAAACCCGGCCTCTCATCGCCCGGCTGCTCGCCGGGGGCAAAAAGGTAGCGGTGCCGCTCACCCGCACCTCGCCGCCGGGGTTGGAAGCCTTCCGGCTCGGCGACCCGGACCGGGACCTGCGGCCAGGCTACTGCGGCATCCCCGAGCCCGACCCGGCGCGGCTTGATCGGGTTGAGCCGGCGGCGATCGGGGCGGTCGTCCTGCCCGGCTCGGTGTTCGACCGGCAAGGGGGGCGCCTGGGGTACGGCGGCGGCTATTACGACCGCTTCCTCGCCGGGGTCCCCGGGGCGTTGCGCATCGGGCTTGCTTTCGAGCTGCAGGTGGTCCCGGCCGTCCCCCTGGAATCCCACGACCAGCGGGTCGATCTCCTGGTGACCGAGGAAGGGGTGGCCCTGTCCGACCGGTCGGATCGGTCCGACTCGTCCGACTGACCGATCTTCTTCGACTCGGAGAAAACAAATGCCAAAGACAGCCATTTTCAAGGACGATCTCTTCCTGGAGCACCGGCCCGGGCCCGGCCACCCCGAGTCCCCCGAGCGGCTGACCGGCATCTACCAGGTACTCCGGGAGCCGGCCCTGCGGGAGCGGTTTCTGTTCCCCTCCTTTCCTCCGGCCGGCCGGGAGCTCCTCGCCCTCAATCACACCCCGGCCCACATCGACCGGGTGGCGGCCACCGCCGGCAAGCCCATGGCGGTGCTCGATCCCGACACCACCACCTCCCCCCGCTCTTACGAGGCCGCCTGCCTGGCGGCCGGGGCCTGCGTGGAGGGGGTGCGGCTGCTGCTCGCCGGGGAGATCGACAACGGCTTCGCCCTCGTGCGGCCGCCCGGCCACCATGCCGAGGCCACCCACACCAGCGGCTTCTGCCTGTTCAACAACATCGCCATCGCCGCCCGTTATGCCCTGGCCCGGCACGGCCTCTCCCGGGTGCTGATCGCCGACTGGGACCTGCACCACGGCAATGGCACCCAGCACGCCTTCGAGGAGACCGACCAAGTCCTCTATTTCTCCACCCATCAATACCCCTATTTCCCGGGGACCGGCAGCTTCCTCGAAACCGGCGCCGGCCAGGGGGAGGGCTACACCGTCAACGTCCCCCTCCACGGCGGCCAGGGGGACGGCGACTACGCCCGGCTGTTCAGGGAGCTGCTCGCCCCCATTGCCCGCCAATACCGGCCGGAGCTGATCCTGGCTTCCGCGGGGTTCGACATCTTCGGGGGCGATCCCCTCGGCACCATGCGGGTAACGCCGGCCGGGTTCGCTTACATGACGCGGGTCCTCCGGGAGCTGGCAGCCGAGCTCTGCGGCGGCCGCCTCCTGCTGGTGCTCGAAGGGGGCTACCACCTGCAGGGCCTCACGGCGAGCGCCCTGGCGGTCCTCGCCGAGCTGTCCGGGGCCGGAGGGCTCGACGCGGCGGCGGCCCGCGAGCTGGCGGCGGCCTCCGCTCCCTTGCCGGCCTTAAATCAAGCCCGGGAGGTGCAAAAAAATTACTGGACCTTATGAACGATTCAGTTACATTGAAACGCTGGCGTGCCGAAAAGACCGACAGCACGGGTGGATCGACCCTGCTGAAATCCTTCTGAAAGGTGCCTATGGCGAAACCGCGGATTCTGATTGCCGATGACGACGACCTGGTCCGGGACGCGGTGGTGCGAATTCTGGAAATGTTCGGCTACGAGGTGGCCGCCGTCGACCGAGGGAGCAAGGCGCTGGAGGTTCTCGACGACCGGTTCGATCTGGTGCTCCTCGACATCAACATGCCCGGAATCGATGGCTTCGAGACCATGGCCGCCATAAACGAGCGCCAGTTGGAGATCCCGGTCCTGTTCCTCACTGGCGCTGGCAGCATGGAGTACGCCATCCGGGCGATCAACCTGGGGGCCTACGATTTCATCGCCAAGCCGATTGAAGACCTGGACCTCTTCGAGATCACCATCCGGCGCGCTGTCGAAAAGAGGATGTATGTCCTCAGGGAGCGGGCCTACAAAAGCAACCTGGAAAAAGAAGTCCTGGCCAAGACCAGGGAGCTTGCCGAAAAGAACGCCCTCCTTGAGCAGTACAGTGAGCACCTGGAGTCCTCCACGGTCAACACCATCCTCACCCTGCAGACCGCCCTTGAAGAAAAAGATCTCTACACGGCGGGGCATACCGGCCGGGTGACCGAATACGCGGTCATGATCGGCCAAGCCCTGCAGCTTTCCCCAATCGACATGGAAGTTCTGGAGCAGGCCAGCCAGCTCCACGACATCGGCAAGCTGGTGATCGACGTGACCTGGCTGCGGAAAGCGGGGCCGCTCTCCCCCCAGGAATGGGAAATGGTCAAAAAGCATCCCGTGATCGGGGAAAATATCTTAAAACCGTTGATCTTTCTCGAGCGGGAAGGCAAAATAATCCGCCACCATCACGAGCGGATCGACGGCAAGGGATATCCGGACGGTCTCACCGGCAAGGACCTCGATCCCCTGACCAAGATCCTGACCGTGGCGGACAGCTATGATGCGATGACATCCATGCGCTCTTACCGGAAAAACCTGTGCCGGGCCGAGGCCATCACCGAGCTGCGCCGTTGCGCCGGCACCCAGTTCGACCCGGAGGTGGTGGAGACCTTCATCTCCATCCTGGAGGCGTTTCCGGCGAATGCCGGCCTCGACCTGCAGGCGGCGAGGACGGCGGAAAAGATCCTCGCCGCCGGCAAAAACAATCTCAACTGAACCGCATCCCATGAAGATCACTGCGGAGGAAGTCGAATATGTGGCCGGCCTGGCCCGGCTGGAGCTGACCCCGGACGAGGTGGCCGCCATGACCGGGCAGCTCGACCGGATTCTCACCTACGCCGCCAAATTGAACGAGCTGGACACCACCGGCATCGAGCCCGTCACCCACGCCCTGGCCATCCGGAACGCCTTCCGCCCGGATGCGGTCCAGGATTCCCTTCCCCGGGAAGAGGCTCTGGCCAACGCGCCCGAGCAGAACGGAGAGGCCTTCGTCGTGCCGAGGGTCCTCTAGACGAATTTCCTGGCAAAGAAACTTTCTTTTCTCGTCATCCCTGTGAAGGCCGGGATCAAGAGCTTTTCTGGATTCCCGACCGCCTCCGGCAGGGCTTAACGAATTAATGAGCATGTCCATGGACCAGCTCCATTCCTTATCCCTTACCGCTGCCCTCGCCCTCCTCGACAAAGGGGAAGTCTCCGCCGTGGATCTCACCCGGGCGGTGCTGGCCCGCATCGATGCCGTGGAAGACCGGATCGGCGCCTACATCACCCTGTCCCGGGAGCACGCCCTGACCCAGGCCCAGGAGGCGGACCGGGGCCGGCATGCGGGAACGGCCGGACCGCTCTGCGGCCTTCCCATCTCCATCAAGGACGTGCTCTGCACCCGGGGGCTCCGCACCACCTGCGGCTCACGGATCCTGGAATCGTTCGTGCCGCCTTACGACGCCACCGTGGTGGCCCGGCTGCGGGCGGCGGGCGCGGTCCTGGTCGGCAAGACCAACATGGACGAGTTCGCCATGGGCTCCTCCAACGAAAGCTCCGCCTTCGGACCGGCCAGGAACCCCTGGCAGACCTCCCATATCTGCGGCGGCTCCAGCGGCGGCTCGGCGGCGGCGGTGGCCGCGGGCGAATGCTTGGCCTCCATCGGCACCGATACCGGCGGCTCCATCCGCCAGCCCGCCTCCCACTGCGGAGTGGTCGGGCTCAAGCCCACCTACGGCCGGGTGTCACGGTACGGCCTGGTGGCCTTCGCCTCTTCCCTCGACCAGGCGGGCCCCCTCACCAAGACCGTAGAAGACGCCGCCCTGCTGCTGGGGGTCATCGCCGGCCACGACCCCAAGGACTCCACCTCGGTGGACCGGCCCGTTCCCGACTACCGGGCGGCCCTCACCGACGGCCTGAAGGGGCTGACCCTCGGCATTCCCAAGGAGTATTTCGCCCAGGGGCTCGACCCCGAGGTGGAGGCGGCGGTGCGGCACGGCATCGAGGTCCTCCGGGAGGCCGGGGCGGACACGGTGGACATCTCCCTTCCGCATACCGAGTACGGGGTGGCCGCCTACTACCTCATCGCGCCGGCCGAGGCCAGCTCCAACCTGGCCCGCTTCGACGGGGTGCGTTACGGGCTGCGGGACAAGGAGGCCGGCACCCTGTATGACATGTACCGGCGGAGCCGCTCCCGGGGCTTCGGGAGCGAGGTCAAGCGCCGGATCATCATCGGCACCTATGCGCTCTCCTCCGGCTACTACGACGCTTACTACCGCAAGGCCTCTCAGGTCCGCGCCCTCATCGGCGAGGATTTCCGGAAGGCGTTCGCACGGTGCGACGCCCTGGTCTCCCCGGTGAGCCCCATCCCTGCCTGGAAGTTGGGCGAGAAGGCAGCCGATCCCCTGAGCATGTATCTCACCGATGTGCTCACGATTCCGAACAACCTGGCTGGCCTGCCCGGCATTTCGGTGCCGTGCGGCTTCAGCGGGGCGGGGCTCCCCATCGGCCTCCAGGTGCAGGCCGCCCATTTCGAGGAAGAAAAGCTGCTGCGGATCGCCGCCAACCTGGAGCGTCGGCTGGGGATCGTCGGCCGCCGGCCGGAGCTGGCCAATCCGTGAAAAATAGCTATCTTGCAACAAGACCCATAAAACAACGCAAGGGGCGCAGAGCCGCAAAGAAAGATATCATCCACATAATTGCCCTTTGCATCTTAGCGCCTCTGCGTTAACCCACCATGAACATCAAAGTCGCCGAAAACATCGCCTCCCTGGTCCCCTACCCCCCCGGCAAGCCCATCGAGGAGCTGGAGCGGGAA
>JAJYKH010000125.1 GCA_021788685.1 Deltaproteobacteria bacterium
GGTGGGGCGCATCGCCATGCGGGAGTGCATCGGCGGCTGATTTGGAAACTGCTTCCTCAGGCCTGCAAGTGGAGGCCCGTCCCGGGTTGGGATTGGGCACCAAGGTAGCGGTACGCGGCGGCAGCCTTCACCAGGGAGCGGAGGGGCGGCCCCGCGGCCGCGGGCTGCTCCGCCCCCTTTTGGCTGGTTTCCCCGGCAGCCGCCGCTCCTGAGGTTTTCTGCCCTTCGGAACGGGCTTCGGCCTGCTTGGCCCGCTCCGCCTCCTGTTTGGCTTCTTCCAGCTTGACCAGCTTCTGACTCGCATCGGCGAGCGTCGCCGCCGCCCGGGCGGCCACTTTCATGTCCTGGGGCGACGGGCTGGCCGGCGCCAGGGCTGCTTGGCGCACGACCTGCATCTTGCGGATGGTCTCTTCCGGATCGGATTCCGGAGAGGCATCGATCTGCACCTCCCCGCCCACCGCATAGCTGTTGCCGTCGGGCCCCCGCTGAAACTTGTACGAGGCGCCGCTGCGGGCATACGGCCCGGCGGCGGCCAGATGGGCCATCTCGTGGGCGCGGACGGCGGTGTCGGCCTCCTTGAGCTGCGCGACTTCCAGTTGCTCGCTCCGGCTGAGCTGGTGACGGCTCGAAGAGGCCGAGGCGGGTTTTGGGGACGGGGAGGAGGATTTATCCTGGGCGGTGCCGTCGTCGGCCGCGCCCGATTTCTGGTCTGTAGAGGAGGATTTATCCGAGGCGGAGCTGCTGTTGGCAGTCCCCGGCTCCTGGTCGGTGGAGGAAGAAGGCGGGGCGGCAGCCGGATCTTCGGGTCCTTGCCCCGGCTGGGAAGCGCTGCCGGCTGAGCCCGCCTGGGCCGCATAGGCCCGGGCGGCCAACGCCGAACGGCCCCGGTACGGAAACTCCTGCCCCGCCGCCGGAGATGCCCCGTCAGCCTGCTGCGAGCCGGGCTCAAAAACGACCGCCGGCTCCCCGCCCCCGCTGTCTGGAGGCTCCGCAGCAGTGCCCGGTCCCGGCGAAGCGTCGCCACGCCCTTGCGGCCATTGGCTGGCGGTGTTCCTGGCGAGAAGAGTGGTAATGGAGGTCATGCTTCCCTCCGGGTAGGTCCCGGACTACTTTCAGACGCAAAAGATTGAAAGCTGCAGCCGCCAATAATATAGAAGAAACGCGCCTTTCCGGCAAGACTTAAACGCCGCCTCCGCTCCACACCCCACAATCCCGCACCTGATCAGCTCCCTCTGCCATGATCGATGACGTGGCAGCCTGTTTCCGGTAAGAGCATAGAAAATATCCCTCCAGACCGGTAACTTACAGTCATCAAAATTCTTTGGTAATTCGACTTGACACTTTTTTGCAAATAGCTCTAGAGTACGTTTACGCACTCACAAGGAGGCCTTGCAATGCTTGCCATCCAAGAAGATTTTGTTGCTGTTCCGCTCTCAATTGGTATCTACCGGCAACTGCTGGAAAGGTGCCCCCACCCGAATGCTGTTATCCAAGATGTCATTCAGGACTTCTTGGATCGAACAGCCGATGACATTCCTCCTCTTAAAAAAAATCGTGGGAGCGGTCTGCACTGGGAGGTTGCCTTCCTTCCCGAAAAAACACGCATCCGCACCAAGCATCACGGGCAGTACAAATATGCGGAAATCAAAGGCGATTACGTCATTTATGAAGGGGAGACATTTTCGTCCGTGGCCGCAGCCATAAACCGGATGAGAGGCAATACCCAAAATAACGCCTGGAAGGTAACCCAAGTCATGCGCCCGACAGACAGTGAATGGGTTGGGGCGTTTCGCATTCGGAGACAAGGCGGCCTCTGATAGTCGAGTTGATAACGGCGATCCCCACCCCTGGCTTGAATTTATCCCCAGGTCAACCCCAGCGGGCTTGTCTCTGCTGTATGAGGGCAGCGGCGGCATGCTACCACTGAGGGAAACGACCGGACGAAACGCCGTACGGGCGCAGCGCCTGTTTGCCGAATCCAAACCACGGCGTCGGGCCAAACGAAAGGTAGGGTGGGGGTGGATCCGTTCAGACGGGGGTGGGCCGGCAGGAGCGACTTCGGCGAGCCGCCGGTGGAGCCTGCGTTGACCGCCTTGACCCGAAGCCTCGACCGGAGGCCGACCTTGCACCCGCTCGGCTCGTTTTCCCGGTCCAAGGCTATTTTTCACTGCGGCCGTGATGTTGCAGGAAATCTAAGATGTCCCTCATCGTCTTTTCATCCGGCAGGGGCCTGCCCTCCGCCGCTATGTACCCCTTCATCCGCTCGACCACCGCAGGCCATTCCGCCGCGCTGTGCTGGCCTGGGTCGGGCAGGACATGGCACTGCGAGCAGGTGGCCTTGAAGGCTTTCCCGGCCCCACTCGCCAGTGCCGGAGTAAGTCCTTCGGCCAGCGGCTTCTGGGCATGAGTCTCCAGGTACCCGCGGATCGTGGCCAGCTCCTGCGCCGTCGGCGCCTCGATCCTTCCCATCATCATCATGCCGCTCATCATCTGCATGCGCCGGTTCATCCGGCTCACCACCGCCGGCCACTGCGCGGCGGTGTGCAAACCCGGTCCCGGCAGGTAGTGGCACTGGGAGCAGAATTCCTGCAGCAGCCGGGCCCCCTCCGAATCCGGGTCGGGGAGCCGTGCGGGGTTCATGGGCGGCGGCAGCATATCGCCCATCATTTGCTGCATCATCTCCCGCATCCCTCCGCCGCCCATCATGCAGCAACGCCCGCCCATCATTCCCTGGGCCCAGCCGGCGCCGGAGCTGATCAAAAAGATAGAGAAGCCGGCAGCCAACATCGCCACCGAACGCCGCCAATTCTTGATGATCTCGCAATAAAACCCGAACCCTGGCGGGCGGGAACGAGAAAACGACAAATTACCCAAGGTGGACCATCGGCGAATCGGCTTTTTGCGAGGCCGACAATTCTTCATCCATCTTCCTCCCGTTATAAAGAGGAGCTTTCTCAACTATAGCACGGAAGGCCCGGCAGGAGCGGCGGGAAAGGATGCTGCCTCGGGGGATCGTGCCCAGAAATCCCGGCGGGAGGTTCCGTTTCCATTTGGCCTCCCCTCCCGCGGGCTTCTCAGCGCTGCCGGGCCATATCCCCGCCACACCGCGAGCCGCGTTCGGCCCAGCGGGGCTTGTCTCTAGTGTATAGAGGCAGCGGCGGCATGGTACCATGAAGGAAATGACCGGGCGAATCGCCGTTGCGGGCGAAGCGCCTGTTTGCCGGAATCCAAATAAGGAACGCCGGAGCGAACGAAATGGCAGGAATGGGGCCTGGATCCGTTACGGACAAGGCGAGCCGGCGGTTGTGGCCCCTGGCGGCCGAGGCTTTGCTCGCCAGGGCTCGCCGGCGGACCGGCCGGAGCGACTTCGGGGAGCCGCCGGTGGAGCCCGCGCTGACCGTCTTGACCCGGAGCCTCGACCAGGAGGCCGACCTGCACCCGCTCGGGCGGCTCCTGATCCGGAAACGGCTGGAGGAGCTGCTGGCCACGCGGCTGCGCCTGGTGGACGCGTGGAAACGGCAGGAGCGGCAGCTCCTGGCCACGCGGATCGAACGGCCGCTCTTCATCACCGGCCTGCCCCGGAGCGGCTCGACGTTTCTGCACGAGCTGCTGGCCGCGGACCCGGGCAACCGCGCCCCCCGCGTTTGGGAGCTCATGTTCCCCCTGGCGGCGCGGGCGGACATTCACCGCCCGCACAATCCGCTCATCCGGCGCACCGCCGCCCGGTTGTGGTGGATTCGCCGGCTGGCCCCGGACGCCGATGCGGTCCATCCCCTCCGCGCGTGCTCTCCCCAGGAGTGCGAGACGATCCACAGCTACACCTTCCAGTCGGAGGAATTTCTCAGCACCTGCTGGGTCCCCGGCTACGAGGCCTGGCTGCGGGCGGCTGATTTCGCGCCGGTCTACGCCTGGCAAAGAAAATTCCTGCAATACCTTCAAGGCCCCGGGCCGGCACCCCGGTGGGTGCTCAAGTCCCCCGATCACGTGAACAGCCTGGGGGCGCTCCTGGCCGTTTTCCCGGACGCGGTCATTGTCCAGACCCATCGCGAGCCGCTGGACGTGCTCGCCTCCAGCCTGCGGCTCATCGAGGTGGTGCACGGGTTGTTCGCCCGGCCGGGCGGCCGCGAGACACGCGCCCGGCGCGAGGCGCGCGTGCTGGCGGAGGCGGTGGAGCGGCTGCTTCTGTTCCGGGAGACGCATCCGGAGCTGACCAACCGGTTCATCGACGTCAGGTATCCCGAGCTGGTAAACGGTCCGCTGGCCACCATCGGCCGCATTTACGAGCATTGGGGGGCGCCATTGACCGGGCCGGCCGCCGAGGCGATGTGCCTGCTGGTGTCCCGGCGGTCGCGGTACCCGGGAACCCGTTTGATCACCAATCCGGGACCGGAAGAGGTCCTTGCCGCCGAAATTCATCGCTTCAGCCGCTATGCCGCCCGATTCGGCTTCCCGGCCCGGCCGGGGGAGGCCTCTCCGCCGCTTCGGTCCGAGAGCTGATCATGCCGAAACGACTCCATGCGGTGCTGCTGATCATAGGGGTGGTGTGCCTGGGGTGGATGCTGCACGCCGTGGGTGGTGCCAGGGTGTGGCGGGCGATGGCCTCTCTGGGATGGGGGCTGGTTCCCCTGGTTCTGCTCGAAGGCGTCGAGGTGGTGCTCCGCACCAGAGCCTGGCGGCACTGTCTCAGTCTCCCGGCCCGCTCCCGGCCCTTCGTTCAACTTTTTTGGATGCGAGTGGCCGGATACGCGATCAATTATTTCACACCCACCGCCACTCTGGGCGGCGAAGTTGCGCGCGCCTCGCTGATTGCCTCTCCCGGCCTCGGCCCGGATGCGGTCAGCTCGGTGCTGGTGGACAAGCTGTGCACAGCCTTGGCGCACCTGATGCTGGTCGGGGCGGGCGCCTTTTTTCTCCTGTGGTGCATCGAAATCCCTGCCGCGCTGCAGGCGGCGATGCTCCTGACCGGCAGCCTCCTGGCCGCGGGCATTCTCGTTTTCCTGCTGATCCAGAAGCACGGGCGGCTCGGCTCTCTTTTCCGCTGGCTGGCCACCCGACGCCCGGGCTCCCGATGGGGAAGGCTCGCCGAAAACACCACCGCCGTGGATGAGGCATTCCAGGCCTTTTATCGTGATCGCAGGCTGGACTTTGTATCGACCGTGGGCTGGCACATGGCAGGCTTCGCCACCGGCTTTCTCCAGGTCTGGCTCTTCTTCGGGCTGGCGGACCTGCACCCATCCGCGGCCGTCGTGGCGGGCGTATGGGCGATCGGGCTGTGGTTCGACCTCCTGGTCTTTGCCGTTCCCATGAGCCTCGGAACCCTGGAGGCCAGCCGGATCGCGACGTTTGCCGCTGTCGGCTACCAGGCGGTGGAAGGCCTGACATTCGGCATGGTGATGCGGCTGGGGCAGTTGACCTGGGCGGTGGTGGGGTTGATCGGCTACGCCGTGCTGGCGTTAAAGCCAAACCGCCGACTCGTCCGGGACCGCTGACCGCCCCCTCCCGCCCAGCAGGGAATCGACCATGCCGGAACAGCTCGCGCCGCAGTTGCTGCATGAGCCATCCAGTGATTTTTCCTCGACAAAGTTCAAAATATCGACATATATGAGCTGAGATGTCGATAGGATCGATTGCACCAATATATCGCCTTTTCAGATTTTTAAGCAAAATTCTTATTTCGCAATGGACAGGAAACTGCTTATTTCTTTCATTTCTGTAGCTCTGATCTGTTCAGCTTTTGGAGATGCCCGTGCTGATGATGATTTGGTAAGGAGAGCGAAAACATTGAGTGCCCGTGACTTCGACAAAACACTCCCTGATCAGCCAGTGGTGGAGTGGTTGCGGGCACATTTGCCGTCCTCATGTAGAGTACTCTGGGGTGAGGACATAACCGATTGTGGCGAAAGCACGGGAACCGCCATTGACAAAGAACGCGACATGCCGTTGTGCGCAGAAGTGGAAATAAAACAAGGAGCCAAGGTAATCGGCTATCTTGCTTTGTTTGTCGCTACTCAGAAACGCGGTTTTCTGGCAAGTGATGCAGGACTGTACTTCGGCTATCTTGAGCACAACGGAATAAAATACGATTTCAGGCAATTGAGTGACCTGCTCAAGGTTAAATAGCCGCAACGATGCTGTCCACCGTCCGCCTGATATTTTTTACCGGGTGTCCGGGAGATCGGAGAAGAGATCGGAAGGAAGGAAAGAGGCAGCGGGCAGGGTTGACGGCCGCCTGCTGCTGCAGGGGGTTTTGAGGCGAATATGCAAGTGGTACCTTTTCCACAGCCCGAAATAAAGATACGGCCCGTGGAAAAGGGCGTGCAGCTTTGATTTGAAGCGGATGGACGAGCGATTGGCGCAGTCCGCGATACTCATAAACCGGTCGCGGCCGCGGGCGGCCAGGAAGCGGTACAGCCGGCGGTGCAGGAAAACCGCCACTCCCCGCCCCCGGTAGGCCGGCAGGGTATAGGTATCATAGAGATAAGCCTGGCGGGAGGCCAGCGCCAGCCGTTTCCCCATGAAGGCGGCTTCCCGGGTGCAGCACCAGGTAAAGGCGGCCACCTCCGGGCCGTGCTTGACCGCCAGGCAGAGGTGACCGCGCCGCAGCCGGTCGATCCGCTCTTCCGGGGTGCCTGCTTGCCCCGGCAAGACGGCGAGCGGGCCCACTTCCTCTTCGGTGAGCAGCACGAGATCGTATTCCTCGTATCTCCTTTCGACCCCTTGCAGCGCTTCCTTTCCCGCTCTCTCCTCCACCAGGTAGTAGCAGGTGATCCGAAGGCCGGAGCGGGCCAAGGCGTCGAGCAGAAGGCGCCGGGGAGGGCTGTACCGCCACTTGGACAGAAGGTGCGAAAGGTATCCCGCTAATCTCATGCCACCCCCCAGAGCTTCCCTGGGATCTGGCTTCGTCCAGGCGCACTCCACCGGTGTGCGGTTTGCGGCCATGGGCGTGCCCCTCAATCGCGCACCAGGGTTTTGAAGGCCCGGAACTTGCCGGAGGGCTCCCGGTCGATCTTCTCGACGACCAGGACCTCCACCCGGGCCCCGGGGAATACCAGCTGGACCTTGTCGGCGAAGGCCCGCTCGATCCCTGGATGAAACCTCCGGTTGGGCACCATCGAGACCTGGAAATCATCAATGTCCCGCTGCACCATCTGATATTCATGCAGGTACTCGGCAAAGTGCAGAAGATGGCCCATCAGATCCCAGGGCGATTTCCGGACTCCGCCGGCGTAGACCAGGTAGTCATTGGCCCGGCCGCCGATCATGCGCATGAGCGGAAAGGTGCGGCCGCAGGAGCAGGGCGTGGTTGTATAGCTGCCGAGGTCATAGGTGTTGTAGCGGATGAACGGCATGGTGTAGTTGTTGAGCACCGTGCAGACGATCTCGCCCTCTTCTCCCGGCCCCACCGGGCGGCCGTCCCGGATGAATTCCATGATCACGGCGTCAAGCGTGATATGGTAGCCCTGGTGATGGCCGCACTCGTAGGCGATATTTTCGGTCTCCATCGGGCCGTAG
>JAJYKH010000126.1 GCA_021788685.1 Deltaproteobacteria bacterium
CCTGGATACCGGCCTGAACGTGGTGGACGTGGACGACGTGGCGGCCGGGCACCTGGCGGCCGCGGACCAAGGCCGGCCCGGGCGGCGGTACATCCTGGGCAACCGCAACATGACCCTCAAGGAGATTCTCGCGGAGCTGGCGGCGATCACCGGCCGGAAACCGCCCTCGATCCGCCTGCCCTACCTTCCGGTGCTCGGGCTCGCCTACCTGGATGCGGCCCTCGCCTCCCTCCTGCCCGGGCGGGAGCCCCGCATCCCTCCGGCAGGGGTGCGGATGGCCCGCAGGAAAATGTTCGTCGATTGCGCGCGGGCGGTGAACGAGCTGGGCCTGCCCCAGCGGCCGCCCCGGGAGGCCCTGGCGAGGGCGGTGCATTGGTTCCGGAACCACGGTTACGCATGATAAGGAGAGGGGAAGTTGAAGTGCATCCGTGAAAACGTTTCGTGCCTGCCCGGCTGGTGGCTCGATTTCGTCCTCCGCCGGCCGCTCCTCGTCCTGGTGGTCGCCATGCTCGCCACGGCCGGACTGCTCCGGTTCACCATGGCCAACTTCCAGGTCAATACCGATCTCTCGGAAATGATCTCGCCCGACCTGCCCTTCCGCAAGGCCGAGCGTGCCTTCCAGAAGGCCTTTCCCAACCTGCGGGACCAGTTGGCGCTGGTCGTCGAGGCCCCCACCCCGGAGATCGCCCGCTACGGGCAGGACGTGCTGGCCCGGCGCCTGGCCGCGACGAAAGGGCTGTTCCGCTCCATCTACACCCCGGGGGGCGGCGACTTCTTCGCGAGAAACGGCCTCCTCTACCTGCCGGTCGCGGACCTGCAGGGCCTCTCCGACAACTTGGCGGAAATGCAGCCGTTCCTCGGCATGCTTCCCGCCAAGCTCACCCCGGAATCCTTCTTTTCCATGCTGGGGGGGCTCATCGACAAAGGCGGCGACCAGGTCCTGGCGAACCGCCGGTTCCTGTCCCTCTTTTCCACCCTCGCGTCTGCCATGGACAACGCCGCCGCGGGCCGGCTCCAGGAGGTCTCCTGGGAAGGGGTCATGCTGGGCCAGAAGACCGGCCGCGGGCCGGCTCGGGAGTTCATCACCCTGCAGCCGGTGCTCGACTACACCTCCTTGTATCCGGCCCACAAGGCGATCGACGCCATCCAGCAGCTTGCGGCCGGGATGGAGAGCGAGCCCGGCCTCGCCGGCGTGCGGGTCCGGCTGACCGGCGATCTCGCCCTCCAGCAGGCGGACATGGAAAGCGTCGAGAACGGCACGGTGCTGGCCGCGGTGATCTCCATGACCCTGGTAACCCTGCTCCTGATCATGGGCCTGCACTCCGGGCTGCTGACGGCCGCCAGCCTGCTCACCCTGGCCCTGGGACTGATCTGGACCATGGGATTCGCCATCGGGGCCATCGGCAGCCTCAACCTGATCTCCGTCACCTTCGTGGTGCTCTTCATCGGCTTGGGGGTGGATTTCAGCATTCAGATCTGCCTGCGGTACCGCGAGCTGCTCGCCGAGGGGAAAGAGCGGACCGAAGCGGTCCGGCAGGCGGCGGCCGAGCTGTTCAACCCGCAGCTGGTGAGCGCCATCACCATCGCCATCGGCTTCTACGCCTTCGTGCCCACCGCCTATGCCGGCGCTTCCGAGCTGGGGATCATTTCCGGGACCGGCATCGTCCTCTTCCTGCTCGCCAACCATGCGGTGCTTCCCGCCCTGCTCTGTTTGCTGCCGGTGCGGAAGCCGGCAGCCACCCGCGGCCATGGCATTCCCTTCGACAACCTGCCCCGCCGGCATGGCCGGAAGATCCTGCTGGTGGCCGGGCTGCTGGCGATCGCCTCCCTGTTTCTGCTGCCCCGGGTCAGGTTCGATTACAACCCGCTCGACCTGTCCAATCCCAAGGCCGAGGCGGTAGAGGTCGCCAAGGAGCTGTTCACCACCGGCCAGACCTCGCCCTGGACCAGCAGCATCATCAGAAAGGGGCTGGGACCGGCCGAGGAGACCGCCTCCCGGCTGAGCCGGCTCCCCGAGGTGGACATGGCGCTCACCATTGCCAGCTACGTGCCCGAGCAGCAGAAGGAAAAGCTCGCCATCATCCAGGATACCGCCCTGTTCATGCCTCCCTTGCCGGGCCCGCCCGACCTGCGCTCCCTCGAGGTCGAGCCGGGCTACCGGGGGCTGGCCGCCCTCAACCGCGCCCTGGCACGGCAGGAGCAGGCCGCCAACCGGCCGCTGCCGCCGGAGGCCCGCGCGCTGGCCGCCGCCGGCGACCGCCTGGGGAAACTCCAGGGCAGCCGCCGGGCCGAGGCCATGGACCTCCTCGACCGGGGGCTCCTCTTCAACCTGGGGCTCGCCCTTTCCCACCTCCAGGGCTTGCTCCAGCCCCAGCCCGTCACCCTGGCCGACTTGCCTCCCGAGTTGAAGGCCCAGTATGTCTCTCCACAGGGGTTCTACCGGATCGAGGTGTTCCCGCGCCAGAACCTCACCCGGATCCGGAATCTGGAAAATTTCGTCCACGCCATCCGAACCGTCGCCCCGGATGCCACCGATTCGCCGGTGGCCATTCTGGAGACCGGCAACGCCATCTTCAGCTCCTTCGAACGGGCGGCCGCCTACGCCCTCGGCTTGATTACGGTGCTTCTTCTGCTCCTGCTGTGGAGCCCCGCCGAGACCGCCCTCACCCTCCTCCCGCTCCTGCTGGCAATCCTTTACACCATGGCCGCCTCGGTCCTGTTTTCCGTCCCGTTCAACTATGCGAACGTCATCGCCATCCCCTTGCTGATCGGCGGCGGGGTCGAATACGGCATTCTCCTCATTTTCCGTTTCCGGAGCGCCCGGCCCGGCGACCGCCATCTGCTCGAAACCAGCACCGCCCGCTCAGTGCTGTTCAGTGCCCTGGCGGCGATGGTGGGCTTCGCCAGCCTCGCCCTGTCCAGCCATCGGGGCACCGCCAGCATGGGCATCCTCCTGTCCGTCTGCACCTCGCTCATGATCATCTGCAACCTGACCATTCTCCCTGCGATCCTGAACTATTACAGGAGGGGAAAATAAGGCGCGGGCGAAGGAGGCCCGGTGATTTCCGCTGTCATTTCCCACCACGTTTTGCTACCGTGTCTGTAGGGTCTAGATTCGGCCCCCATGACCTCACTCTCAACTCCAGCTTTTTAAGGAAAAATGGACGACTCCCGCCTGTCTGGCCGCAGCCCCCTCGAAACGGGGCACGAAGAAAGGTCCGGCCGCGCCAAGAAGCGCCTCTTCATCGGCCTCACCCTGGGCACCTGCGGACTCCTCTGCCTCCTGCTGGTCCTGATGTGGGTGGTGCCTTATATCGGGCTCACCGCGATCCATCCCGCCCTTCCGGCCGTCCTGGGTGTCCTCGTCGCGACCGCCATATTGTTCGTGATCTGGGCCTCCCTCGGGCTGGTCCTCAACATCGCCGCCGGCCGCAGCCTGCCCTTTTTCGGCCGGATGCGGGGAGTGACCGTCACCCTCTTTCTGCCCCTCATGACCCTTCTCGGCCGGGCCCTGGGCATTTCCAAGGACCGCATCCGCTCGTCCTTCATCAAGGTCAACAACGAGCTGGTCGCCGCCAAGCATGGGCGCTACGCGCCTCACGAGCTGCTCCTGCTCATGCCCCACTGCCTCCAGAGGAGCGCCTGCCCCATCCGGCTGACCTACGACATCACCAACTGCAAGCGGTGCGGCAAATGCCCGATCACCGGCCTTCTCGACTTGAGCGAGAAATACGGCATCCACCTGGCCATCGCCACCGGCGGCACCATCGCCCGGCGGATCGTGGTCCAGAAGCGGCCCAGGCTGATCCTGGCCGTGGCCTGCGAACGGGACCTCGCGAGCGGCATCCAGGACACCTACCCCTTGCCGGTCTTCGGGATTCTGAACGAAAGGCCGTTCGGCCCCTGTTACAACACCAAGGTACCGCTCGACCATCTCGAAGAGGCGGTCCGCAGGTTTCTCGATCCTCGTTACGAACCGGCCGGCTTGCCGGCGGACGCCAGGAAACCGATGCCGCGGCCGGAATCAGGGGGAGACCGGCGAATCGCCTGCAACTGAGATCCATCCCCGCCGAAGGAAACGGGAATACGATCCGGCCCGGCTGACTGGGCCATTTCAAGGGAGAAAAATGTCCATTCCGGCCATTCAGAAAGCCGTCATCGGGGCTTATATCGCCAAGAAGCTCTCCAGGGGCGAGCGCTTCCCCCTGGTCCTCATGCTCGAGCCGCTCTTCCGCTGCAACCTGAGGTGCACCGGGTGCGGCAAGACCGCCCATCCCCGGGAGGTGCTGCAACAACAGCTCGGGGTGGCGGAGTGCGTCGAGGCGGCCGAGGAATGCGGCGCGCCGGTGGTGTCGATTCCCGGAGGCGAGCCCCTGCTCCACCCGGACATCCACGAGATCGCCCGTGAGCTGATCGCCCGCAAAAAATTCGTCTACCTGTGCACCAACGGCCTCCTGGTCGATCAGCGGCTCGACGACTTCACCCCCTCGCCCTACCTGACGTTCAATATCCACATCGACGGGCTGGCGGAGAAGCACGACCGGCTGGTCAGCCGCCCGGGCACCTTCGCCCAGGCGGTCGCCGCCGTGGAGAAGCTGCTCGCCCGGGGCTTCCGGGTCACCACCAACACCACCATCTTCCAGGGGGAGACCCCGGAAAACGCCGCCCGGCTGTTCGACACCCTGACCGGCCTCGGGGTGGAGGGGATGACGGTTTCTCCCGGCTTCAGCTACGAAAAAGCCGCCGGCCAGGACCAGTTCCTGGGCAGGCAGACCACCCAGCGCCTCTTCCGGGAAATCCTGGCGCTCGGGAAAAACCGCCCCTGGCGGTTCAACCACTCCGGCCTCTACCTCTCTTTCCTGGCCGGGGAGCAGGACTACGCCTGCACCCCCTGGGGCAACCCGACCCGCAACATCTTCGGCTGGCAGAAACCGTGCTATTTGCTGGACGACGGGTATGCCGGGAGCTTCGAGGCGCTGATGGCCACGACCGACTGGGACCGGTACGGCCGGGGCCGGGACCCCCGCTGCGCCGATTGCATGGTCCACTGCGGCTTCGAGCCGACCGCGGTGATCGAGACCGTCAAGCACCCGCTCAGAAGCATGGCTGCCATGTGGCGGCCGAGGAAGGTGTCAGCCGTCAATGGCCAGCTGTCGGCGGGCGACGACCGGGGGTGAAGAGACACGGCTGTTTGTGACGGGACCCTAACCCCTGTCGTGAGCATTGACAGATTCGCAAAAAGTCGTCACCCCGGCGTAGGCCGGGGTCCAGTGCCATTCTAACCTACTGAAAAACACTGGATGACTCGCTGCGCTCGCCCTGCGGGCCGCCCCTTCGGGCGTTCAAGCGCAAGCGCTTGTCCGGCCTGCGCCGGAATGACGGAAACGATTTCGGCGACTGTTTCGCTGATAGCTGCCAGCTCCAAACGAGCCTTTTCCATGGAATTTTCAGTGACCTCGGTTTTCCGTACCCTCCTG
Organism: Deltaproteobacteria bacterium; assembly: GCA_021788685.1. Classification (GTDB taxonomy): domain Bacteria; phylum Desulfobacterota; class Desulfobulbia; order Desulfobulbales; family UBA5123; genus JAJYKH01. The sequence goes on from JAJYKH010000126.1 coordinate 5,478, forward strand.
ACGGCCATGGCCGCCGGGGCCGACCTGTACCTGCTCCTCGCGGTCGCCAGGGTGGCGGCGTTTCGTTTTCGGCGCCCCCCTCCGGCCGGCATTGCCGATCAGCCGCCGGTCACCATTCTGAAACCGGTCTGCGGCCTCGATCATGGCCTTTACGATAACCTGAGCAGCTTCTGCCGGCAGGACTACCCCGCCTTCCAGGTGGTATTCGGCAGCCGCGACCCCGGTGACCCCGCGGTGGCGGTGGTCCGGCGGGTCATCCGGGACTTCCCGGGCTGCGACGCCGCCCTGGTGATCGATGGCCGGATCGGCGGCCGGAACCTCAAGGTCGCCAACCTGGCCAACATGCTGCCCGCGGCCAAATACGACCTCCTGGTGATCGCCGACAGCGACATGCGGGTGGCCCAATCCTACCTCACAACCCTGGCCGCCTCGTTTGCCGATCCCCGCGTGGGCGCGGTCACCTGCCTCTACCGGGGCACCCCGGCGGGCGGCCTGGCCTCCCGGCTGGGCGCCCTGTTCATCAACGACTGGTTCCTGCCCTCGGTGCTGGCCGCCCTTGCCCTGCAGAAGTTGAGGTTCTGCTTCGGGGCCACCATGGCGGTCCGACGGGAGGCCCTGGCGGCCATCGGGGGATTTGCGGCCCTGGCCGATTACCTGGCCGACGACTACGAGCTGGGAAACCAGGTTTCCCGGCAGGGGCACCGGGTCGCGCTTTCCCCCTACGTGGTCGAGGACATCGTCTCCGAACGGGGCTTCCGGGCGCTCCTCGCCCACGAGGTGCGGTGGGCGCGCACCATCCGGACCTGCCGGCCCGCAGGCTACGCTTTTTCGCCGCTGGCGAACAATGCCCTGTCGCTCGCGGCCCTGAACCTCCTGCTTTCACCCTCCGGCCTCCTCGGGCCGGTCCTGGCGATCCTTGCCGCCGCCCTCCGGCTCGCCCTGCACTTCACCGTGCGGGCGGCCATCCGCCCGGCCGGTCCCGCCAGGCCCTGGCTGCTGCCCCTGCGCGATCTTCTCTGTCTCGCGGTCTGGGCCGGCAGCTTCCTGGGGCGGGGCGTCACCTGGAGGGAGAACCGCTTTGCCGTGGCCGCCGATGGCCGTCTTCAGCTCAAAAGGGAATCCGACCGATGAAAACCCTCTTTCTCAACCCACCCTCGTTCAACGGCTTCGATGGCGGGGCCGGCTCCCGCTACCAGGCCCGGCGCGAGATCCGCTCCTTCTGGTACCCCACCTGGCTTGCCCAGCCAGCCGCCCTGGTCCCGGAAAGCCGGCTGGTCGACGCTCCGGCCAGGGGGCTGTCCCTGGCGGCGGTGCTGCCGCTGGCCCGCGATTACGAGCTGCTGATCATTCATACCAGCACCCCTTCCTTTCCGTCGGACGTCAAGGTGGCGGAGGCGTTCAAGGCGGTCAACCCGGGCCTGGTGATCGGCCTGGTCGGCCCCCATGTGGCGGTGATGCCCGGGCCGGCGCTCGCCGCCTCGGAGGCGGTCGATTTCGTGGCCGGCAGGGAGTACGACTACACCCTCATGGAGATCGCTGCCGGCGCGCCCTTTTCCGAGGTGGACGGTATCAGCTACCGGCGGAACGGCCGCCCCGTGCACAACCGGCCCCGGACCTTGATCGAGGACCTGGATCAGCTGCCCCACGTGGCGGACGTCTACCGCCGCGACCTGGTGATCGAGGACTACTTCATCGGCTACCTGCTGCACCCCTATGTCTCGCTCTACACGGGCCGGGGCTGCAAGGCCCGCTGCAGCTTCTGCCTGTGGCCCCAGACCATCGGCGGCCACCAGTACCGCACCCGCAGCCCGGCGAGCGTCCTCGAGGAGGCCAGGAAGATCAAAAAGTATTTCCCCCAGGTCAAGGAGATCTTCTTCGACGACGACACCTTCACGAGCGATCCCGGCCGGACCGAGGCCATCGCCCGGCTGCTCGGCCGGGAGGGGATCACCTGGTCGTGCAACGCCCGGGCCAACGTGGACCGCCGGACCCTCA
>JAJYKH010000127.1 GCA_021788685.1 Deltaproteobacteria bacterium
AGCCATTCGTTGACGTCCACCGGTCCCTGGCCGTGGAACGGCCGGGTCACGTTGATGACGTAGAGGATGTCGTCTTCCGCCAGCAAGGGCTTGAAGACGTCGTATACCTCCCGCGGCGTCATCCCGGTCTCCACGGCAAAGGAGCATTCCGCAACCCGCGACCACACCTCGAACCGGCTCTTGAGCCGCTCAAGGACGTCGACGTCCTGGCCTACTTCCTGCAAATCGAAGGTGATCAGCAAAACCCGCATACCCCACCTCCTCGGTTCTTCGCCGCAAACCCTACGGGTCTGCTTCATTCATCATAGAGGATCGGGGCCGGTTCAGGCGAGGGGCGAAACGATGATCAGGGGCAATTGCTGCCAGGGCTAGTGTGTTTACTTGCAGAAATAGCCGATACTTCCACAGGCGCCACCCCGGCGAATGCCGAGTCCGGAACCATCTGGAGGAGCTGGATTATTTCGCTGCGCTCATCTGAAGGCAGCCCTCCGGGCGTTCAACGCGCAAGCGCTTTTGTCCGGCCTTCGCCGGAATGACGGCAAGGCAGGAATGGGAGAGGCGGGGTGCAATCAGACACTAGGTGGTCATCCTGATCCGCCCGCAGTCAGGGCAAATCCAGGTGGGGCCGTTGCTAAGGCCCCATTTGTTCTGCTCGAAGCAGCTTTCGCAGATCTGAAAGCCGCAGGGGCAGTTGAAACAGTAGGGAAGGACCTTCCGGCAGCAGTGGCACTGGAATTCCCGCTGCCGGCGCCGCCGGGCCGTGAAATGGCGTTCCACTTCCATGGGATTCACTTCTTCTTCAACTCGGTATCGAGCCAGGTGAGGTAATCCTTGCTGCCAGCGGTGATCAACAGCGCAAGGATCTCGGGGACCTCGTAGGAGTGGGCGGCGCGGATGGCTTTTTCCACCTGGTCGTACTTCTCCTGCCGGGTCTTGATGATGCAAAGATATTCACTCGATTTGTCGATGTCATCCTCCCACCAGTACATGCTGGTGATCGGCCCCACGATCTGGACGCAGGCGGCCAGGCGGCTTTCGAGCAACGCCTCGGCGATGGCCTGGGCCTGCTCCTTCTGGGCAACGGTGGTCGTCACCTGGATGTAATCGCTCATCGCCTCTCCTCCACTCCGAGCATGCAAGTGCCGCGAAAGGGCGGCGGGCTGGTGACTTCTCGTGCTCCCCGGCCGGACATAATCAGGAAAGCAGGATGTTTGGCCGTTTGCAATGACTTTCTGCAGTTGGCCCGGCTGATTTTTGAAAATTGGAGGGGGCCAACCGGCTGGGAGCGGGCAACCGCATGATCCCGCTTTCATAATCCAGAGAGCTCTGGTAGTTTCCATGGGGAAGAACCCACAAATAAGAAGAGGAGTTTTCGGGCGAAAGAGGACTGATGCCATGAAAAACCGATCCCATGCGAAAATGAAGGACCTGCCGCCGTTCAGCCGGCCCCGCGAAAAGCTGCTGGCCTCGGGGGCGGAAGCCCTTTCCGATGCCGAGCTGCTGGCGGTCCTCCTGGGGAGCGGCATCCGGGGAAAGGACGTTTTCGGGGTGGCCGCTTCCCTGGTTGCCCTCTTTGACGAGGGGGAGCCGCCTTCCCGCGACCGGCTGACCGCGGTGCCCGGGATCGGCGCCGCGAAGGCCGGCCAGATCCTTGCCGCCTTCGAGCTCACGCGGCGGCGGCTCGGCCGCCGGTCGCCCGCGGTGCGGAAGGCTGTGGATGCCCTGCCGTTCCTCGCCCGCATCGCCGACCGGAAGCAGGAACATTTTCTCTGCCTTTCCCTGAACGGCGCCAACGAGGTGATCGGCAACCGCATTGTCACCGTCGGCCTGGTGAACGCCACCCAGGTCCATCCCCGGGAGGTGTTCGCGGATGCCATCCTGGACCGGGCCGCCTCGGTCCTCCTCGCCCACAACCACCCCTCGGGGGCCCTCACTCCGAGCAGCGACGACCTGGCGGTCACCCGCCGCCTGCGGGAATCCGGGGAGCTGCTCGGCATCCCCGTTCTCGACCACCTCATCGTGAGCGGCAAGGGCTACTTTTCCTTCCAGGAGGCCGGCCTGCTGTAGCGGCCTCGGCGTGTGCGCCCTCCGTGCATGGGCTTCAGCGGGAAGACCGCCATCTTTTCTTCGACAATGGCGGCGGTTTTCTGGTAACATCGCTTCCACGGCAAACGGCCGAACCACCCGGCCTCTCTCCCATTTTCCCTTTTCCGGACAAGAACCTATGCTGCTCGCCATCGACGTCGGCAATACCCATGTGGCCTGCGGCCTTTACAAAGACCGCGCCCTCCGCTTCCACTGGCGGCTCGCTACCCGGGCGGAGGCCACCGGCGATGAGCTGGCGGTCTTCTTCCGGGGGCTGCTCGGCCTGGAAAACCTTTCCTTCGACGACGTCCACGGGGTGATCATCGCGAGCGTGGTGCCCCAGATGACGGACTCCTGGCGCACCTTCAGCCGCAAGCACCTGGAGCTCGATCCCCTGTTCGTGGATGCCGGGCTGGACACCGGCATGCCCGTCCTCACCGACAACCCGTCCGAGGTGGGCGCCGACCGGCTGGTGAACGCGGTGGCCGCTTATCACCATCACCCGGGCGCCCTGATCGTGGTCGATTTCGGCACCGCCATTACTTTCGACTGCGTGGCACCGCAGGGGGCTTACCTGGGTGGGGCCATCGTCCCGGGCATCGGCATCTCCCTGGAGGCCTTGGGGCAGAAAGCGGCCAAGCTGCCCCGCCTCGACATCTCGGTCGCCCCCGCCTCCCCGATCGGCACCAACACCGTGGCTGCCATCCAGGCCGGGATCCTTTACGGTTTCGGCGGCTTGGTGGATGGCCTGGTCGGCCGCATCCGCCAGCAGATGGCGCCGGCCGTGCCGAAGGTGATCGCGACCGGCGGCATGGCCGGCCTGGTTGCCCCCCATGCGGCTTCCATCGAATCGATCGAGCCCATGCTCACCCTGGAGGGGCTGCGGCTGCTCCATGAGCGCAATAAGTAAGACCGAACCGCTGCTCGCCCCCCGGCTGGAAAAGGGGGACACTATCGCCGTGGCGGCGCCGGCCGGCCCGGTCCTCAAGGAGGCGGACTTCACCGCCGGGGTCAGGCTGCTCCGGGAGGCGGGCTTCGAGGTGCGGTTCTCCCGGGAGATCATGCGCCGGGAGGGCTATCTGGCGGGCACCGACCGGGAGCGGGCCGAAGAGCTGCGCGAGCTGTGGGCCGATCCGGAGGTGAAGGGGCTGATCGCCGCCCGCGGGGGATACGGCTGCCTGCGGCTGCTTCCCTTGCTGGAGATGGATCTCATCCGCCGCCACCCCAAGATTTTCGTCGGCTTCAGCGACATCAGCGTCCTGCACGCGGCCATCGGCCGGGAAACCGGGCTGGTGACCTTCCACGGGCCGATGCTCACCACCCTGGCCAAAACCGACCGGCCTTCCCTGGAGGCCTTTGTCGAGATGCTCACCGGCCGTCACCCGGAGACCGTCAAGCCCGCCGGGTTGGAGGTCCTGAAGCCGGGCACGGCCCGCGGCCGGCTCCTGGGCGGGAATCTGGCCAGCCTGGTCCACCTGGTGGGCACCCCCTGGGAGCAGCCGTGGGCGGGGGCGGTGCTCTTTCTCGAAGACGTCTGCGAGGCCCCCTACCGGATCGACCGCATGCTCACCCACCTCCAGGCGGCAGGCCGCCTCGCCGGGCTGGCCGGCCTCATCCTCGGCACCTTCGAGGGCTGCGGCGACCCCGAGCCGATCTGGAAGCGGGTCCTGGAGCTGTTCGCGGGCGAGTCCTTCCCGGTCTGGGCCAACTTCCCGGCCGGCCACAGCCCCAATAACCGCATCCTGCCCCTGGGCCTCCCGGTGATGATGGATTCGGCCAGGGGCGTTCTCGAGCTCGCCGGCCAGCCGGTGCTCGCTCCCTGACCGGACTTCGCCGCCACCCAATTCCAGGTTGTCGGTTCCTCCTTCCCGACTGCCGGGGTACGGAGGCTTTTGCGAGGTCATTATTTTTCCTTTGCTTTTATCAGAGAATGCATTTACTCTAAGTTCTGTTGGGTGCAGTATCTGGTTGTCGGCAGCTCTGGAAGAAAACCGCACCATCCAGCACCGGATGTGCGGTTTTTTGATTTGAGCCCCGATCGATCCGGACTGCCGGCCGGCGCTTCGCCGGTAGAAATGGAAAATGCGGTTCCCCAAGCAGGGGCCGCGCACAAAGGAGCAGCAAGCTGTGAAAGAAGGTACCGTAAAGTGGTTCAATGATGCCAAGGGTTTCGGTTTCATCGCGCAGGACGGCGGCAATGACGTATTCGTTCATTTCTCCGCCATCAACGGGCAGGGCTTCAAGTCCTTGGCCGAGGGAGACAGGGTCCAGTTCGAAATCGTCGACGGGCCCAAGGGTCCGGCCGCTGCCAACGTGTCCGTGATCTGAAGCATTCCTTCCGATTCCGGAAATCAAGCCCCGCCGCGAGCGGGGCTTTTTTTTATCATCCCGCCACTATGCTACTCATGGACCCCTGAGAAAGGGTTGGCTTCTCCTCCGGTTACGGGTTACTATCATGCGCATAGCTCGCGTCAGGCCAGCGCTTCCGGCCCCCGCACCGAAAGAAAGCAAAAGGAGAGCACATGAAATTGACCCTGATCGCCTGCACCGACAATCCCGAAATCCTGTGGAACGTTTTCCGGCTCGGCAATCTGGCCCTGGAAAAAATGGACGACGTGACCATCTTTCTCAACGGGCCTTCGGTCAATTACAGCGCCCTGGATTCGGAACGGTTCCCCCTGCGGGAGCTGGCGAAGCTGTTCACCCTTTCGGAAGGCGCGCTGCTGGCCTGAGGCAAGTGCCTCGACCTCCACGGCGTGGAGGACGGGTTTCATCGCCGGGCCAAGCAGGCGGACCTTTACCAGCTGATCGCCGGGAGCGACAAGGTGCTGAGCTTCTGAGAAAGCGCGTTCGTTTTCAAAATTTTCCAGCCAGAGGAGGCCAGCATGGAACCGGATCGGGTCATGGACGGAATTTTCAAGGAATTGGAAGCCGCCCTCAAGGCGATGTCCAAAGCCAAGGCCGCGGAGGAGAAAGCGGTGTACAGCCAGATCGTCAAGAACCTCTGCGAGTCGCTCGGGGTCTTCCTGAACGTGGCCGGCGACATGATGGGGATGGGCGATTTCGACGAGATAGAGGAATGACGAGGGGAAATTCGTGCTCATCCCCGGCTATTCCGATCTGTCGCTCGCCCGGGCGGGGGCCATGACCCATTTCCACCCGGGGCCGAGCCGATGTGCGCGCTTCCGGCTGGCGGCAGACGCGAGCCCGCTCTTTCCATACCTCAATGCTGTCCTGGATCACGCGCTTTATCGGGAGAAACCCGAGTGCGTGCAGTTTCCGTTCGAGGGCGCCTTCTGCACCCTCTACCCGGAAGAGGCGGTGGCCGCTCCGTTTGCCGGCCTGCAAGAGGCGGCCGCCTTTGTGGGCCGGCTTCTTCGTTTTCTGAACGATCTCCACAGGCGGCGGTCTTCCCTCAGGCCCGTGTACCGGCGGTTCCGGCCGCTTCCGGTTTTCGATCTCTACAAGCTGCTGCCGCAGTCCAATTGCCGGCGGTGCGGGCTTCAAAGCTGCCTGGCCTTCGCCGCCGCCCTCAGCCGCGGCGGGGCCTCGCCCGGCCAGTGTCCCGACTTTGCCGCGCCTCTTTATTGCCAGGCGGTGTACCCGGTCCGCGATCGGCAGAACCGGCTCGTCTCCACCCTGGCCATCGATCTTGGCCATGATCAACCGCCGCCGGAAAGGGGGCCGGCCGAGACGCCGGCCGGGCTCACCCGGCGGGAAACGCAGGTGCTCCGGCTGCTCGCCGGGGGCGCCACCAATGTCGAGATCGCCGAAGAGCTCGCCATCAGCCCCAACACCATCAAGATCCATGTGACCCATATCTTTGACAAGCTGGGAGTGGGCGACCGCACCCGGGCGGCGGTCTGGGCCGCTCGCCACCATCTGCTCTGATCTCCCTTTTTTCCCCCAAAAAGCCTGCCATCACCTGAATGGGTGATGTCCTTCCTTCCATTCCATGTTTCAATGACTTAAAAAAAAAGCCATTGAAGCATGAGAAAGAGCGGCCTTCGCCGCAATGGCTGCATAGCTGCTCTCGAATGGTTTCCAGACGGAAGAGGAGTCACTTGATGGCCGAGCTGAAAAACCCCCTGGAGCTTTACAAGCTCCTGAAGAAGTCCAACTGCGGCGAGTGCCGGGTGCCGTCGTGCATGGCCTTTGCCGTGGCGGTGGTGCAGGGGCAGAAGACCCTGGCCGACTGCCCCTATCTGGACGAGGACACCGTCGCCGCCGTGGGCGGCCGGGTGGTCCGCCACAAGTCTTTTGCCGAGGAGCAGGTCAAGAGCCTGCAGGACCTGCAGCAGAAGATTCGATCCACCGATTTCGCCGCGGCGGCCGGACGGCTGGGGGCCACCCTGGCGGGCGGCAGGCTGGCCATCCCCTGCCTGGGCAAGGAGTTCCTCATCGCCCCGGACGGGACCATGGCCTCGCCCTGCCACGTCAACTTCTGGGTCCATTACCCGCTCCTCAACTACGTCCTCCGGTGCCAGGGGGCGGTCCTCACCGGCGAGTGGATCGGCATGGGCGAGCTGAAGGAGGGCGGCGACTGGGACCAGTTCTTCTCGCACCGTGTGGAAGAAGCCATGCGCCAGCTGGCGGACGCCCATACCGAGCTCTTCTTCGAGATGCTCGAGGTCTTCGGGGCCGGGCCCCTGGCGGGCGGCTCCTCCGCTGATTATTCGCTGGTCCTCCGGCCGCTCCCCAAGGTGCCTTTCCTCCTCAACTACTGGGCGCAGGAGGAGGGGATCGATTCCAAGCTCAACATCCTCTTCGACCGGTCGGCTTCGCGGAATATCGATCCCGGCTCCATCTTTTACCTGGGCGGGGGGCTGGTGGAGATGTTCCGGCAGCTCATCGTCCGCCACAGCCGGGACGGGAAGCTGTTCTAGGCTGGATTAGAAGTACTTGACCGGCAACCCGGCGTCCTTCCAGGCGATGATGCCGCCCCGGATGTTGTAGACCTGCCGGTAGCCGTTGCGGGCCAGGATCTGGGCCGCGGCGTAGCTGCGGCCGCCGATTGCGCAGACCAGCATGATCGGCTTGTCCTTGGGCAGGTTCATGGTCCCGCGCACCAGGGACCAGAAGGGAGTGAGGATGCCCCGCTCGATGGCCCCGTCCCGCAGCTCCTCGGGACTCCGGACGTCGAGCAGCAGCATGTCCTTATGCTGGGCGAGCATGGCCGCGGCTTCCTGGGGACTGAGGGTGGTGACGCGGCCCTGAACGGCCGGGGCGCCGGCGGAGGGCGCGTTGGCATCGCCTTTGGAGCAGCCGGCGAGGAGCAGAAGCGGCAGCAGGAGAAGCAGGAGTATTCTTTTCATAGTGGTTTCACGCGAGTTGTTGGCCAATTTTTCCCGGCGGCGATTGTAGCACGGCCTTTCCGG
>JAJYKH010000128.1 GCA_021788685.1 Deltaproteobacteria bacterium
GGCCACCAAGGCGACCGATGAAGCCAAAGCGGCAGCGGTCGAGCTGATCATGCACCAGATCCCCGAATGGGTGCTGGGGTAGGGCGAAAGACCTTTCGTCCTGATGGTCCGGGCGAAAAAATCTTTCGCCCTACAGAACGCCAGGCGGCATGGGCGGCACCGGCTCCCCGCCGAGGAGATAGCCGCCGTCGAGGCGAAGGACGCTGCCGGTCATGAAGGGGGCCTCCTCGATCAGGAAGAAGACCGCCTTGACCACGTCGTCCAGACGGCCGGTGCGCCGGAGCAGGGTGTGGGTCCGGATCGCCTCCCGCTGCTCGGCGCTGAGCAGACCCCACCCGCGGGTGCCCTCCGCGTGCCGGGTTTCCACGAACCCCAGCATCAGCTCGTTGACCCGCACCTCCGGCGCCCCTTCCCGGGCCCAGGTCTCGGTGAAGGAGGAGACCGCCCGGTTGGCCGCGGCATAACCATCGTTGAAGACGAGGCCAGCCGGACCGCTCCGGCCCACCAGCCCGGCAATCGAGGAAAGGGTGACCATGGCGGCATCGCCTGCCGCCTTGAGCAGGGGCATGGCGTGGTGGGCCACCCACCATTTGGCGGTGAGGGTGGTGGCCAGCTCCAGCTCCCACTGGGCCGGCACGTAAGGCCCGTGCACCACCGGCATGCCCCCCCGTTCGATGTTGTTGACGAGGATGTCCATCTGGCCGAACCGCTCCCGCATTTCTCCCATCAGCGCGGCCACCTGGCCGGGCTCTCTGAGATCGACCTGCAGCGCCAGATGGTCGCCGCCGAGGGCGGCCAGCTCCTGCCGCATGCGGGCGGCATCCTCGGGCCAGTCGTAATAGGTGAGCACGACGGTCGCTCCGGCCTTGGCCAGGGCCATGCCGATCGCCTGACCGATCCCTTTGGCCGCGCCCAGCACCAGGGCCACTGCGCCGTCGATCTTCATGCAGATTTTGGAGATGAGAAAGAAGGGAGGGGGCAGGCTGATTGGGTCATCTTAACAATCAGCCTGCAAGGATCTGACCTCGATCAAGCGTCCTCTTCCACCCGGAGCAGCAGCCGCGATCCGGGCTGGAGGTGATCGTCCACAAGCTGGTTCCAGCGCTTGATTTCGGCGGTGGAGACGTTGAACTTGCGGGCAATGGTCCACAGGGTATCCCCAAGCCGGACCTTGTAATAGGTGAGGTGGCTTGCGGGGATGGCCTTTTTGCGGGCCAGCTTCTTCTTCCGGGCGGTGAGAATGGCCCGGCCCGCAAAAGGCCGGGCGGAAGCCAGCTTGAAGGTCTTGGGCTTCAGGAGCGGCGACTCCTTCGAGCCGGCGGTCTTCTCTCCGCCCGCCACGTACAGGGCGATCTTCTGCCCGGGATGAAGGTGGTTCCTATGAGAGAGATGATTCCAGCTCACGATGAGATCGACCGAAAGGTTGTGCTCGTTGGCGATGCTCGACAGGGTTTCTCCGGGCCGGACGGTATGCAGCAACCGGTCCCTGCCCCCAACCGGCGACGGCTTGTAGCCGCTCACCCGCCCGGCGGCGAGCAGCTGGTAGCTTTTTTCGTGGAAGGGAATGCGCAACCGCAGGCCAGCAAAGAGCCGGGGCCTGCGAAGGTTGTTCGCCCTGAGGAGGGCGACCTTGGTCAGGCAGTATTTGCGGCAGATCTTGGCAATGGTCTCCTTTTTTGCGACCACGTGGGTCTTGTAGCGGGTGGCGATGACCGTCCGCACACGGGGAAGGTTGCAGGCCACCACCTCGGCCTTGCCTCGGGGAACCCTCAGAGGATAGCGGGCAAGGGAGGGCGGCGTCACCTCCTGCCGCAGCTCGCGGTTCAGCTCATGCAGGGTCTCGACACTCACATTGCAGGCGACGGATACCGCCTGGAGGGGTGTCCAGCGGGGCACTTCGGCAATTTCGAAATCCAGGGGCTTTTCGTAATTGATATTGGCAAAGCCGTACTTTTCCGGGTTCTTGGCGATGATGATGGCCGCCATCAGCTTCGGCACATAGCGCTTGGTTTCCAGGTGAAGATAGGAGCTGAGCTTCCAAAAGTCTTTGGTTGCCCCCTGTTGCATGGCCGCACGGATGTTCCCCTCCCCCGCATTGTAGCCGGCCACCGCGAGCTTCCAGCTGCCGAGATCGTCATGCAGCCGGGCGAGATAGCGGACCGCGGCCCGCGTGGATTTTACCGGGTCCAGGCGCTCATCGACATAGGAATCGACGCGCAGCTTATAGGTGCGGGCGGTGCCGCCCGTGAATTGCCAGGGGCCCACCGCGTTCGCAGGGGAGCAGGCAGTAAGACAGTAGCCGCTTTCGATCATGGGCAGGTAGGCGAGATCAAGGGGGAGCCCAGCCTTCCGGAGCTCTTCCTGGATCATGGGCAGATAGCGGGTGGAGCGGGCCAGCCAGCGGGCGACGATCTTGTGGTGCTTGTTTTGGAAAAAGTCGATGTAGAAGGCCACCTGCTTGTTGAGCACCACCGGGAAATCGTAATCGCCTTCCAGGGGGGCCGGTTCCCCGCCTTGGTCCCAGCTGCCGAGGGCTTCCAGCTCCTTCATTTCCTCGCCGGACATTTCTTCCGGCTCGGGCACCGTCAACTCTTCGGTTGAGGGGGCCTCCTCATTCGTGAGCTGCTCTTGGGGGGCGGCCGGGTGCTCCGCTGCCGCGAGCACAGCCTGATCCGGCGCTGGACCGGAAGCGGCGTATTGGGAGGCGCAGGCCGTGAAAAGCAGCAGGGGCGAGAGGGCTGAAATAAGGAGGAGGCTGGTTTTGGATATGGACATGTCACCTACTATATTATATGTTTCTGCGCTAAGTCTCGCGGCCGCAATCCATGAGCAAAGCAGCCTTTCCTAACACACTGAAAACCGGACCAATCGTTGAAACAGCTTGAGGCGGGCGTCTGATTCTTACTGTCCCTCTTTACCGGACAACTGCCTTTGATGCAAACAAAAATGACATCCCGGGCGGGGCAGTGGGCGGCAATTCTCCCGGTTTCCGGTCATTTTTAATGTCTAATCTTCTGAAATTATTGCCAATAGCATGTTGAAAAAAATTCTGCTCCCGCTGGCGGGGGGGCTTGCCCTTCTTGCCCTCGGCGGGGTGGCCGCCTTCTACTGGCTGGTGGTCATCCACCCCGGGGAAGAGATCCGCCAGGAAAACATCGAGGCGATCCTGGCAAGGGAAAGCCCGGTGTTCTACCGGGATGGCGTCAATCGGGTGGGGGTCTTCTTCGAGGAGGCCCACCGCCAGTATGTTCCCTACGAGAAGATTCCCCCCGCTTTCGTCAACGCCATCATTGCTGCCGAAGACAACGATTTCTTCGAGCACCACGGCGTCGATTTTCTCGGCGTTCTCCGCGCCATCGTCGCCAACCTCCGGGCCGGCAGGGTGGTTCAGGGCGGCAGCACCATTACCCAGCAGGCCGCCAAGAACCTGTTCAAGCGCCCCGACCGTTCCATCGTTTCCAAGCTGAAGGAGCTTCTGTATGCCTGGCGGCTCGAGTATCATTATCCCAAGAAGAAGATCCTCGAGTTCTATGCCAACCAGTTTTATGTGAGCGGCAACGGCCGGGGGCTGGGGGTGGCGGCCCGGTATTACTTCGACAAGGCCCCCGGCGACCTCGATACCCTGGAGTGCGCCTTCATCGCCGGGAGCGTCAAGAGTCCGGAATACTACAATCCGTTTACGAAGCGTTCGGAAGAGGCGGTCCGGCGCGCCAAGGACCTCGCCCGCCAGCGCACCGCGTACGTGCTCCGCCAGATGTACCGGTTGAAAATGATCGACTCGCAGGTGCTCCATCAATGCCTCGGGAGGGAAATTCCCTTCAAGCAGGGGCAGATGCAGTATGCGTTGAACACGATCATGGACCTCGTGAAGGAGGCCCTGGCGGAGCCCGAGGCGGTGGAGGCATTCAGTGCGCATGGCATCGACAACATCGCCACCTCCGGCGTGCGGGTGATCACCACCGTGGACAAGGGCCTCCAGGAAGGGGCCGAAGAGGCCGTGCGCCAGGAGCTTTCCCGGCTGGATGTGCGGCTGCAGGGCTATGAGCGGGCGGCGGTCCAGCAGCGGTATGCGGTCCTGGCCGGGGGGGACAGCGGCGCGGTCGCGCCCGGGTCCTTTCTCTTCGGCCGGATCATGGCCGTGCAGAGGCAGCCCGTGCCGGCGGTGCGGGTTTCCTTCGACTGGCGCCATCCCGGAGAGGAAAACGGGCTCATCGACCAAGCGGGCTTGATGGGCCTCCTCGATTCCCTGGTCAAGTACGAGCAGGACCGGTGGGCCAAGGCGGAGCCCAAGGACCTGCCCCGACTCCTCAATCGGCTGCAGCCCGGTGATTTGGTCTATGTCCATGTCCGGGAGCTCGATAAAAAAAGCGGCCGGTACCTTCTCGATCTCGAGAAGTACCCCGAAATCGAGGGGGGGGTGGTGGTCCAAAAGGAGGGGACCATCCGGGCCATGGTGGGCGGCCGCGAAAACCGGTTTTACAACCGGGCGGTGACGGCCAAGCGGCCCATGGGCTCCACCTTCAAGCCCCTGGTCTACGCGGCCGCGATGCAGCTGGGCTGGAGCTCCACCGACATTCTCCGCAACGAGAGGAACCTTTTCGTTTACCAGGGAGAGGCCTATTTCCCCCGGCCCGATCACGAGAGCCCTTACCGGGAGGTCTCCATGAGCTGGGCCGGCGCCCATTCCGAGAACGTGGCCTCGGTCTGGCTGCTCTATCATCTCTGCGACAAGCTGTCTCCCGCCCAGCTCAAGGAGGTGGTCGCCCGGCTGGGGCTGGCCCGGCAGTCGGACGAATCTCCCGAGCAATACCGCGCGCGGATGAGGGACCGCTACGGTCTGGTGGTGGACGACCAGATGCTCCGTCGGGCAGCCTTCGCCAAGGCGTTGGCCAAGATCGAGCCGGACCTTCTCTTCGACGGCAAGATCGGTGAGGAGCAGGCCCTCCAGGACTTCCATTACCAAGCCGACCCTGGCAAGATCGGGGAGGAGACCGGCACGGCGGAGGAGGCGGCCAAGGACGAGTCGGTCCGCCAAGCCATCCTGAGCCGGAATTTCGAGCGCTTCCAGGGGCTGCGCCAGGAAGTGGCCGCCCTGCGCGAAGCGATCGCCTCCGGCGAGGACCCGGAGCCGATCAATCTCTTCTACGATCCGCGGGCGCAAATCTTCTCCTATGGCAGCCGACCCGCGGGCGAGGGGTGGAAGCGGGTCAATCCGCGGGAGCTCCGCCTCTTTCTCCAGGCGCGGGGAGAGGGGGGGCAGGAAGGGTTTTGGAACGACATCCGGATCGAGAACACGCTCAGCGTCGCCACTTTGGACCTTCTGGGAAAGGCCGTCGACGAAGAATATCGGCAGCTTGCCGCCCTCCCTCCATACAGCGAGGAGGTCATGAATCAGCTTCGGGAATTCCGGGTGCTGGCCGGCCTGCAGTATCTGATCGGCCTCAGCCGCGAGCTGGGCGTCGAAAGCCAGCTCCAGCCCGTGCTCTCGTTTCCGCTCGGCTCCAACGACATCAGTCTGCTGGAGCTTGCCCGGGCCTACGAGGGGCTGGTCACCGGCAAGAGCTACGCCATCAGGCAGCATGAGGAAGGGGACGGCTTTGCCATCATCGACCGGATCGAGACCAGCGACGGCCAGGTCATCTTCGCCCCCGACCGCAAGCCCAGTCAGGTGATCAGCCCCCAGGTGGCGCTCGCGGTGAGCGACATCCTCCGGCAGGTGGTGGAGCGCGGGACCGGTCATTCCGCCATGGGGCAGGTACGGCTCCACAGCGCCGACCCGGAAGTGGAGCGGCAACTGCAGGAAATCGGCGCCAGCGTGCCGGTGCTCGGGAAGACGGGCACCGCCAACCGGTTCACCAGCGCCACTTTCGCCGGCTATGTCCCCGGCCGGGAGCACGAGGGCAACGGGGTGACCCTGGCGGACGGGTATGTGATCACCTCCTATGTGGGCTATGACGACAACACGCCCATGGTGCGGAAAGGCAGCGGCATCACCGGGGCGCTCGGGGCCCTGCCGCTGTGGACCCGGGTGGCCAATGGCGTGGCCCGCACCGGCGATTACGCCAAAGGCCTCGATGTGGCGGATCTCCAGTTCGAAGGCCAGGCGGAGCTGCCCCTCCATTACCCGGAGCTGGGCCAGGTGGAGGTGAAAGTCGATGCCAATCGGGGAGGCATTCCCCTGGATGGGGCAGCCGACGGGAGCTCTCCGGCCACCATCATCAGCTTCGGCGAAAAGCTGCCGGACGGCCGCTGGCAGCCGGCGAGATTCTTCCAGCCGTATTGGCGGGTGATGGAAGAGGGAAAGTGATTTTTGATGGCGTCGCAAAAAGTCCGATCTACGGCGTTGCGGCGGGTCGCGAAATGCTCGACTTACCTTATGTGCGCCTCCGCTTTCGCGGCACTACCGCGCCTTATATATCGAACTTTTGTGCGTAGCCATCTTGGCTTGGGGTGATGCTTTTTGCGAGGGCGTCATTTTTGAAGCGGGACTCCTGAAATCAAAAACAGCAATTCGAAAATCAAAATAAAGACCGGGTCACCCATCATGAGCAAAGCGCGTATCCTTTCTTTCCTGACCCTCGGGTCCCTCTTGGCTGCCTGTGCTCCGATGACCGGCCCGCCGCCGGCCCCGGCGCTCCCCGCGCCCAAGCCGGGGCCGGTCATGCCGGTCGGCCAGATCGACCAGCGGCTCGCTGCTTACACCCAAAAATATAATGAATGGCAGGCCGTTGCCGGGCGGCAGACCGCGAGTGGTCAGGAAGCCGCTGCTCCATGGGCGCAGTGTCTCCGGATGGCCGGCAGCCTCCGGGAAAGCTACGGCCGCTTGCGCGAGGAGGCCACCCAGGTCCCGGCGGCAGCCGCTCGGCCCGGGCAACCACCTCTCGATCCGTGGGAGGTGCTCCGCGCCGATATCGGCTACCTGGAGAGCGGGTGCGATCCCCTCTATCGGCAATTGAAAGCAGAAGCCGTGAGCGCGGCGTCGGAGCCGACCGCTTCCGTTCCGGAGCCGGAGGCGGCCGTGGTCCGGTTGGTGGGAGAGCACCGGTACGAGGATGCCCTGGCGGCTTACCGCAGCCTGGAGCAGCGGTTTCCGGACCGGCAGCCTTCCCTGCCGGCCCGGCGCGCCTATGGGATGGCGCTGCTCTATACAGGGCAGGTCGATAAGGCGGCCGCCGTGTTGGGTGAAGTCCTGCCTCGTCTGCCCGAGGGCGGGCAGCCCGCCGCCAAGAGGCTGAGCGCCGACCTTCTGCTGGCCACCTATCAGCTCGACAAGGCCAAGGCGCTCTACCAAAGCCTCTCCGTTCAATTCGCCGCCATGAAGGAGGAGGAGCAGTGGGTGGCCGATCAGCTCGCTCTTCTCGAGAACCCCGACAGCCGGGCCGACGAGATGGCGGCCTATATTGACATCCTGCGGCTCTATCTCACTTTCGACGGGAG
>JAJYKH010000129.1 GCA_021788685.1 Deltaproteobacteria bacterium
CATCGCGGCGCTTCCTGGAGTGCTCTTCGATTCCAACGACCGGGGGAACGGACAGCGATGGCGATATTACAAGCCCTTGGCCGTTTTTGCAAGGGCCGCCGGGGAAAAGATGTGTGCAAGATGACCGGCGAGCCGGTATAATCTCGGGCGAACCAATCATAAGGGCCAGGCACGGACGGTTGTGCCATCTCTTTATTGGTAAGCGGTCGCAGGGTGCCGCAGACCCGCGGCAGAGGCCTGAGAGCTGGACAGGTGCTCCGCGATCAGGCCTCTGACAAAAGAGATGTGGTGCCCTGACCGCTTACCCTCGGGCGTATGATCACCAGAAGAAAAACCAGACAGATCCGCGTGGGCGGGGTGGCAGTCGGCGGCGATGCCCCCATTGCCGTGCAGTCGATGACCAACACCGACACCCGCGACGTGGAGGCCACAGTCACCCAGATCCATCGCCTGGAGCAGGCGGGCTGCGAGCTGATCCGGGTGGCCGTCCTCGACCAGGAGGCCGCCCGCGCCATCGCCCGCATCCGTGATCAAATCGGAATTCCGCTCATTGCCGACATCCATTTCGAGCATCGGCTGGCGGTGGCCGCCATGGAAAACGGCGCCCAGGCCATCCGCATCAACCCCGGCAATTTGGGCGGCCCGGAAAAGCTCGCCAGGGTGGTGGCCGCGGCCAAGGCCCACGGGGTGCCCATCCGGGTGGGGGTCAACTCCGGGTCGGTGGAAAAGGACATCCTCAAGCAGCACGGGCGGCCCACCCCATCGGCCCTGGTGGAAAGCGCCCTCCGCAACGTGACCCTGCTGGAGGCCCTCCATTTCCGGGATGTCAAGATTTCCCTCAAATCGTCGGACGCGCTCGCCACCATCGAGGCCTACCGGGAGCTGTCCCGCCGCTGTGACTATCCCCTCCACCTGGGGGTGACCGAGGCGGGCGGCCTCATCGCCGGCACCGTGAAGTCGAGCGTCGCCCTCGGCATCCTGCTTGCGGAAGGCATCGGCGACACCTTCCGCATCTCCCTCACCCGCGATCCGGTCGAGGAAGTCCGGGTCGGCTGGGAGCTGCTCCGCAGCCTGCACATCCGGGCGCGGGGGCCGGAGCTCGTTTCCTGCCCCACCTGCGGCCGCTGCCAGATCGACCTCTTTTCCCTGGCCGAGGCCGTGGAGCGCCACGTGCAGACTATGACCGCGTCCCTCAAGGTGGCGGTGATGGGGTGCGTGGTCAACGGGCCGGGCGAGGCCAAGGAGGCCGACATCGGCCTCGCCGGGGGCAACGGGGTCGGGATCATCTTCAAAAAAGGCAAGCTCCACCGCAAGGTGGCCGAATCCGAGCTGCTGCCGGTGTTCCTCGAGGAGCTCGACAAGCTCGGCTCCTGATCCTCCTTCGTTTTCACAAGGAATTTTCCCAGCCATGCGCTTTTCACACCTGCTGTTGCCCACGTTGAAGGAAACCCCCACCGAGGCGGAGGTGGTCAGCCACCAGCTTCTCCTTCGGGCGGGCTTCATCCGCAAGCTCACCACCGGCATCTACATCTACCTCCCGCTGGGGCTTGCCACTCTCCGCAAGATCGAGCAGGTGGTGCGGGAGGAGATGAACCGGGCCGGCGCCCAGGAGCTGCTTCTCCCCATGGTGCAGCCCGCCGATCTCTGGGAGGAGTCGGGGCGCTGGCACAAGTACGGGCCGGAGCTGCTGCGCTTCACCGACCGGCATGACCGGCCGAGCTGCCTGGGGCCCACCCACGAAGAGGTGATCACCGATCTGGTGCGGCGGGAGGTCCACTCCTACCGCAGCCTGCCGCTGAACCTCTATCAGATCCAGACCAAGTTCCGGGACGAGATCCGGCCCCGGTTCGGCCTGATGCGCGGCCGCGAGTTCGTGATGAAGGACGGCTACAGCTTCGACGCCACCGAAGAGGCGGCCGACCGGACCTACCAGAAGATGAACGACGCCTACCACCGGATCTTCCGGCGCTGCGGCCTCCGGTTCCGGGCGGTGGAGGCGGACACGGGATCCATCGGCGGCAGCTTCTCCCATGAGTTCATGGTGCTCGCCGACACCGGCGAAGACACCCTGGTGATCTGCACTTCCTGCCGGTACGCGGCCAACATGGAGAAGGCCACCAGCCAGGCACCCTCCGCGGCGCCCGCCGGGGAGCTTCGGCCGCTGGAAAAAGTGGAGACCCCCGGCAAGCGGAAGGTGGCGGCGGTCGCCGAGTTCCTGGGGATCTCCCCCCGGGAGCTGGTCAAGACCATGGTGTATCTCGCCGACTCTAAGCCGGTGGCGGTCCTGGTGCGCGGGGACCACGAGGTGCAGCCGGTAAAGCTCAAGAACCTGCTCGGGGCGGTGGAGGTGGAGCTGGCCACCGATCAGCAGGTGTTCGACCTCACCGGGGTGCCCACCGGCTACCTGGGACCGGTCGGGCTGAAGCTGCCCCTGGTGATGGACCGGGAGGTGGCGGTTCTCCGCAACGTGGTGGCGGGGGCGAACGAGAAGAATTACCACCTCCGGAACGTCAACCCGGGAAGAGACTTCGAGGCGGGGCAGGTGGCCGACCTGCGGATGGTGACTGTCGCAGACCGGTGCCCCGTCTGCGGGAGCGAGCTGGAGCTCACCCGGGGCATCGAGGTGGGGCACATCTTCAAGCTGGGCATCAAATACAGCCAGGCGCTCAAGGCCACCTTCCTCGATGCCGAGGGGAAGGAGCGTCCCTTCATCATGGGCTGCTACGGCATCGGCGTCAGCCGTACCATCGCCGCGGCCATCGAGCAGAACCACGACAAGGATGGCATCATCTTCCCCCTGCCCATTGCCCCCTTCCAGGCAGTGGTCCTCAACCTCTCGCCCAACGACGGGCAGATCACCAGCGCCGCCGAATCGATCTACGAAGGCCTCCGGCAGCAAGGGTTCGAGGTCCTGCTCGACGACCGGGACGAGCGGCCGGGCAGCAAGTTCAAGGATGCCGACCTCATCGGCGTTCCCTTCCGGGTCACCGTCGGCAGGAAGCTCGCGGAGCAAGGCATGGTGGAGGTCCGGCAGCGGGCCGACGGCCACACCGCCGATCTGCCCTTTGCCGAGGCGGTGGAGCGGCTGGCGGAAATGATCCGCGCCGGACTGGCCCGGTACTCCATCAAGAATGATGAATGATGAATGAAGAATTGAAGGAGAACGGGGTGGGAATCACCCATTCTCCCTTGTCCATTTTTCATTCTCCATTGCCTTGCATGCCGACCCTCGACGAAATCATCGCTCAGGCCAGCCAGTACATGCCGGAGGAGGACTTCGCTCCCCTTCGGCGGGCCTACGACTACGCGGCCCGCCTGCATGCCGGGCAGAAGCATGCCTCGGGTGCGCCCTACCTCGCCCACCTCCTGGAGGTTGCCCAGATCCTGACGTCCATGCACCTCGACCGGAGCACGCTCATGGCCGGCCTGCTCCACGGGGCTCTGAAGGCGCCCTCGGGAGCATCGACTCCCAAGGAGCTCGAAGAGCGGTTCGGGGCTGACGTGGCAACCATCGTGAGCGGCGCCACCCGGATCACCGAGGTCCACTTCAACAGCAAGCTCGCCTATCAAGCGGAAAACGTGCGCAAGATGTTGGTGGCCATGGCCGCCGACATCCGGGTCCTGCTGCTGAAATTGGCCGACCGGCTGCACGACATGCGCCATCTGCGGAATTTTCCCGCGGAGCGGCAAGAGGAAGTCGCCCGGGAAACCATGGACCTCTATGCGCCGCTCGCCAGCCGCCTCGGGATCGACTGGTTGAAACGGGAGCTGGAGGACCTCGCCTTCGCCTTCCTCCACCCGCGCGAATACGCCGACCTCAATACCCGGATCGAAAGCTCGACCCTCGACCGGCAGGCCTATGTGGAGGCCGTAAAGGAGCTGCTCTCCACCAAGCTGCGGGAGCACGGCCTCACCGACTTCCGGATCCTGGGCCGGCCTAAGCATCTCTATTCCATTTACAAGAAGCTGGTCGCCCAGAACATCCCCCTGGAGAAGGTCTACGACAAGGTGGCCTTCCGGATCATCCTCCACGAGGTCTCCGAGTGCTACGAAGCCCTCGGGATGGTCCATTCCCTGTGGCGGCCGGTGGACGGCCGGTTCAAGGACTTCATCAGCTCGCCCAAGGCGAACATGTACCAGTCGCTGCACACCAGCGTGGTGGGGCCGTACGGGGAGTTCATGGAGATTCAGATCCGCACCGAGGAAATGGACCGCGTCGCCCAGGAGGGGATCGCCGCCCATTGGGCTTACAAGGAAGGCAGGGCCGCCTCGCGCAAGGACGCCCGCATGTTCCAGTGGCTCAAGCAGCTCATCCAGTGGCTGCAGGAGCTGAAAGACCCGCGGGAGTTCCTGGAGGCGGTGAAATCGGAGCTCCACGACTCCGACGTCTACGTGCTCACCCCCCGGGGCGAGGTGAAGGAAATCGCCCAGGGGGCCACCCCCCTCGATTTCGCTTACAGCATCCACACCGAGGTGGGCAACCACTGCGCGGGCGCCAAGGTGAACGGCCGGATCGTCCCCCTCCGGTACCAGCTCAGGAACGGCGATTTGGTGGAGATCATCACCAATCCCAACCAGGTGCCCAACCGGGGGTGGCTCGCGCTGGTGAAGACCAGCCGCGCCCGCGGCCGGATCCGCCAGTGGCTCAAAAAAGAGGAGCAGGAGCGGAGCCTCAAGGTGGGCCGGGAGATTGCCGAGCGGGAGCTGCGCCGCCACGACCTCACCCTGAAGAAGCTGATCAGAACGGGACATCTGCGGGAGATCCTGCACTCGTTCTCCTGCAACTCGGTGGACGATCTGCTGCGGAAGATCGGGAGCGGCCGGGTCGGGGTGGACGCCATCGTGGAGGCGCTCCAGCCGCCGGAAGTGGCGGCCGTGGGCGAGCCCCCGGTCCAGGAGCAGGCGGCCGAGCTGGAGACGGTCGCCCGCCGGAAGCTCAAGCCTGCCGGAAGCGACGAGGCGATCATCATCGACGGGGTGGACGGGCTCTTGACCAGCATCAGCAAGTGCTGCATGCCGGTCCCCGGCGATGAGATCAAGGGCTACATCACCGCCGGCCGGGGCATCACCGTCCACAAGGCGAGCTGCCCCAATTTCCTGGCCACCGACCCGGAGCGGCACATCAGTGTGCAATGGGCCCCCGAAGCCAGGGTGACCCATCGGGCCCAGGTGCAGGTCACCGCCCAGAACCAGAAGGGGCTGATCGCCGGGCTGAGCAATGCCATCGCCTCCGAGGATGCCGATATTCTCGACATGGAAGCCCATACCGCCGGCGGCAACGTGGCCACCATCAGCGTGGTGCTCGAGATCTCAAGTCTCGACCAATTGGCACGGCTGCTCCAGCGCATCAGGCAGTTGGACGGGGTGGTGGAGGCGAAACGAAAGTAGTGTTCGTCGGAAACGGTCTTTTCGTCCGATTGCTGCATTGCTCAGTCGCCTGGAAATGGTCACGCAAGGGCTGTACGCTCCGCTTTCCAGGCTCCCTCGCGCCTTGCACTCGAACGAAAGGATGGTCATCTCGCAAAAACCTCCAAACCTCTGCGGGCGGGAACGGAAAGCAAGAAGTTGCGCAGCTTGGCCCGGTCGGCTGAGCGGCTTGGCCGACAAAATCTTCGTCTCTGGATGGACACGAAAGTTGGGGAAGGGCAGGGGTGCCCTTACGGGAGAAAACACGTGCGGCCCCGCTCCTGGCGGCGGGCATGAAAAAAGCCTGTTGCCGAGTGAGCAGGCAACAGGCTTTGAGAACGGAGCGGAGTCGCTTTCAGGCGGTCTTGGTCACGGCCCCGGAGCGGATGCAGCGGGTGCAGACCCGCGTGGCCTTGGTGTTGCCGCTGGCGGTAGCCATTCTTACTGTTTTGAGATTGGGCAGCCAGCGCCGCTTCGTCTTGTTGTGGGCATGGCTGACGTTGTTGCCGGTGCTCGGTTTTTTGCCGCATATTTCACATGTTTTAGCCATGAGGATGTCCTCCTTGCTTGGTTAAAGACCACCCTTATACAGCTTCCGTTCGCCGAAGGCAAGGGTTTTGTTGTTGACTCCGTTGGGCGGTGGCTGGCAATTCATAGGAGCAATTGTACCAGAATGAGAGAGAATCACATTCTTGATTTTCGAGGGCGATCGATCAGCTCTGGTTGGCTCGGAAGAATCAGTTCCTTGAATTTTTCGGGGGCAGCAAGAGGTTTTTCCTTGCGAGGCCCTTTCGGCCATTCTCTTGCAAAAGGGTCAGGAATCACCGGCTTTCTTCCCTCTATGTCTCTGGAAATATTACAATGTAATCCCCCTAGTCCCGCTGCTTTTTTATTTGACACCCATCATGGACACGTGGTATCCAATACCCTGTTTTTTCCCTCTCGGTTTTGCCCAATTTCCAAGGTGGGCGGGCCTTTTCGCTTCCGATCCTAACTTCCGGGCCTTTTCTACCCTATGAAAAAAGAAAAAAATTCGCTTTGGCAGTTTTTTGCCTCGGTCCGTCTCGCCCTCTTCACTTTCTTCATCCTCGCCTCCGCCTCGATTATCGGCACCATCATTGAGCAGAACCAGCCTTACGCCAAATACGTGCAGATCTACGGGCCCAAGCTGACGAGGCTCTTTCAGCTGCTCGATTTCACGGACATGTATCGATCCTGGTGGTTCACCACCCTGTTGGTGGTGTTCTGCCTCAACCTCGTGGTCTGCACGATCGAGCGTTTCCCGAACATCTGGCGTATCGTGACCATGGACAATCTGGACACGGAGCCCGACCGGGTCGGGAAGATGCCGCACCACGCAGCCCTTCGCACGGACAGACCCGTGGGGGAAACTGCGGCTGCCATCAAGAAGGTGCTGACCGGCGCCGGATGGAATGCCCTGGAGCGCAGTCGCGACGGTTCCACCCTGCTCTTTGCCCAGAAAGGGGCGTGGACCCGTCTGGGGGTGATCGGCGTCCATGTGAGCATTCTCTTCATCTTCGTCGGGGCCATCATCGGCTCCCACTTCGGCTTCAAGGGAAGCGTCATGATTCCCGAGGGCTCGTCCACCGATACCGTCTATCTGTTCGATGAAGCCGCCACTCCCGTCCGTCTTCCTTTTCTGGTGCGTTGCGACAGGTTCCATATTTCCTTTTATGACAGCGGCATGCCGAAGGAATACCGCTCCGACCTCACGGTGATCCAAAACGGCAGGAAGGTCCTCTCCAAATCGATCGTGGTCAACGATCCGTTGCATTGCGGCGGCATCACCTTTTACCAGTCGAGGTACGAGGGAACCCAGCAGCTGCTCGCCACCCTCAAAGACCGGCAAACCGGCAAACAGGCCCGCTTCGACGTCCCCGCCCGCCAGGAAATCAGGTGGCCTGATGAAGGGGTGGCCTTCGGGGTGGTCAACGTGGAAGGGCCGGACCCCCGCGGCCAGTACCGATTCAAGGTCTGGTTCAATGACGGCAAGGGCGCCGCCTCGG
>JAJYKH010000130.1 GCA_021788685.1 Deltaproteobacteria bacterium
GGGCACCGTTTTTACGAATCAACGGATAGCGCTCACCCGGCGATGGCGGTTCCGGCCTGGCTGTTCAGGACCGTTTGGTTGAGGGAAACCTCCATGGCCCGCACCGGGCAGACAGTGACGCACAGCCCGCAGCCGGTGCAGCGGTCCGGGTCGAAGATCACGGCCATGTCCGGGCGGTGGATGGAAAGGGCGCCGGTGGGGCAGATGCCGGTGCACGCCCCGCACTGGTAGCACTTCTCATCATCGCGGCGGATGGTGGAGGCGAGGCTCTCCACCTGCACGCCCTGCTGGCGGAGATAAGCGAGCCCCTGGTCGACGTTGGTTTTGTAGCCCTTGAGCTGAAGGACGAGCAGGCCCTCCTGCTGCAGGAGGATGGCCGCCTTGAGGATGTTGAACTCCAGATCATACTTCTTGACCAGGTTGCAGATGATGGGCTGGTCGGTGATCTGCTTGGGGAACTTCAGCACATAAATTCGGGTGTACACGGCCTGTTTCCTCGTCTGATGGAAAGGGCGCGGCGATCGCTCTGCCCGCAGCTCATAATGGGCCTGCCTCGTAAGCGGGCACAGGGCATGTCATCCGCCCGCTCGCGGAGCACCGGTTCAGCTCGCAGGCCTCTTTGTCGGCACGGCTGCCGATGCTAATCGCTACGATCTGGGGCACCTGCGACCGCTTACAAATCCTGGAAGGATCGATCTCCGGGGCTGTTGCCCTGTGATCGGTTAACCTGCCTCGATCTTCCGGAGGGCGGCCGACAGCCGAACCACCGTCCCTTCGACCGGACCGGCGGTCTCGATGGTCACGAGCTCATCGGGCTCCAGCTCAGTAGGCAGCTCGAAGCGCTCCTTCTGCCGGAGATAAACCTCCCAGCGGCCGTCTGAGACCGCAGCCGGATCCACGGCGCGGCGGGCAAGCCGTTCCCGCACCACTGGCTCAGGGCAGACACAGAGGACGAAGTATACCGGAAAGCCAAGGCGGCGCGCAAGCGCCCGGACACGCTCCCGTTCGGCCCGCTTTTGGTAGGAGGCGTCGAGGACGCCCCCGCGCCCGGCACGGATCTCCGCTTCCCCCTTGGCGAGCAGGGCATCGTAGGTCCGGGCCGAGAAGTCCGGGGTGTAGATCCCTTTATCCACCGCTTCCTGCCGGCGGGCGGTCGGGGCCAGCCCGGCAAGCTCCTTCCTGACTACGTCGGAGTTGAAGTAGGCCAGCCCGTGCCGGTCCGCCCAGACCCGGGCCAGAGCGGACTTGCCGGTGGCAATGAGGCCGAAGAAGACGTAGAGAGCCATAGGGGCAGTGACGGGTGACAGGTGACAAGTGATAGGTAGCTGGTTCTCCCTCTCGTTACTCGTCAATTGGCATTCGTTGCCGAGATAGAATATCCGAACTCCTCTTGGAAGCGGGCGAAGATGGCCTCCCTCTCCAGGAAATGGTTCTGGGTGCCGTGCTTCTCGATCTTGATAGCCCCCATGAGGGCGGCGAGCCGGCCGGTGGTCTCCCAATCGAGGTCGTGCATAAGGCCATAGAGCAGGCCGGCCCGGTAAGCGTCGCCGCAGCCGGTGGGATCTTCGGCGCTGGCCGCTTTGGCGGCCGGAATCACGTACCGTTTGCTGTTGGTGCAGATGGCAGAGCCTTCACCGCCGCGGGTGACGATGAGGGCCCGGAGGCGCTCCGTGAGCTGTTTTTCGCCCAGGCCGGTCCGCTGCTGAATCATCTGCCATTCGTAATCGTTTACCGTCAGCCAATCGGCCTGCTCGATGAAGCGGAGGATCTCCCCGCCGTCGAACATGGGCAGCCCCTGGCCAGGATCGAAGATAAAGGGAATGCCCGCCTCGGCGAACTGGGCCGCGTGCTGGACCATGGCCTCCCGGCCGTCGGGGGAGACCATGCCGACCGTGACGCCGTTTGCCTCGGAGACTTTGCTGAGGTGGGCCTGGTTCATGGCGCCGGGATGGAAGGCGGTGATCTGGTTGTCGTCCATGTCGGTGGTGACGAAGGCCTGGGCGGTGAAGGTGCCCTCGATCTGCCGCACATGGCGCCGGTCCACCCCGCACTTGTCCATCCAGGCGGCGTAAGGGCCGAAGTCCTCACCCACCGTGCCCATGGGCAGGGCGCCGTCCCCGAGCAAATTGAGATTGTATGCGATGTTGCCGGCGCACCCCCCGAACTCCCGGCGCATCTCCGGAACCAGGAAGCAGACATTCAGGATGTGGACCTTGTCGGGCAGGATGTGGTTCTTGAACCGGTCATGGAAGACCATGATGTTGTCGAAAGCAAAGGAACCGCAAATCAGGGCACGCATGGATGCTCAACTCCTCCTTAATGAATCTTGATTATCGCAAGATTTCCCTTTAAACCACGAAGGACGCGAAGAGCACGAAGGAAAACCGGTCAAGCCTTTCACTTCGTGACCATCGTGGTTGGATCAATCCTGTAATTGCCCGTCCATCATCCAGCGGCGTAGCGGCGGGCCAGGGCGAAATAGCGCGCCGCACGGGCGAGGGCCTGCTCCCGGGCGGCAGGATCTACCTCCGGCTCATGGCCGGTCAGGAGGCCGATCTTGCCCCGAACCGTGGCCCGGTAGCATTTGTAGAAGCGCAGCATCCGTTCCAGGGTACCGTCCCGGGTGTCCGCCGTAAACCGGCGGACGAAGTAGGCGGCCAGCTCGTCCAGGCCGTGGTAGTCGAGGTCCATGGCGAGAAAAGCCACGTCGCTTGCCACGTCGCAGTACCGGAAGCGGTCGTTGAACTCGATGCAATCGAAGATGCACACCTCCTCGGCCAGGCAGATGTTGGCCGAGTAAAGGTCGCCGTGGCAGTCGCGGATGCGGCCGGCGGCGATCCGTTCGGTAAAGAGCGCCTCCCGGGCCAGGAAGCCATCGGCAAAGGCCGAAAGGCGGCCGAAGTCCTCCCGGCGGATGGCGGGGCAGCCGACGAACGGCTCCAGCTGCCGCAGGTTCTCCCGGATATTCAAGCCCACGGCCTCGGGAGTCCCGAAGCGGTCGATGTCCGGACCGCCTCGCGCCTGCTGGTAGAAGGGCTCGAGGACCCCGATGATCCGGTCGATGTGCGAGCGGTTCAGCTCGCCCCTTGCGATGACCCGGCCCATCATCCGCTCCTCGGGCAGGCGGGCCATCTTCACCGCGTACTCCACCGGCTCGCCGCTGCCGCCCAGCTGGTATCCCGCGCCCTCCCGGGTGATGGCCACCACCTCCAGGTAGATGGCCGGACAGAGCCGGCGATTGAGGATGAGCTCCTGCTCGCAGAAGTGCTTGCGCTTGGCGAGGGTGGTGAAGTCGAGAAAGCCGAAATCGACCGGCTTTTTGATCTTGTAAACAAAATCCCCGGCCAGGAGCACGTAGGAGATGTGGGTCTGCACCAGCTCGACCGTGCCGGCTTTATGGGGATAAGCCGTGGGGTCGAGGAGAAAGCGGATAGGTGCAGGGAGATTGTCGGCAGCCACCGTGTACCTCGTTGCCGTTCGGGCCAGGATGCTCCGCCAGATCAGGTCGTTCACTCTACCAAAAGCGGCCCTGGCGCGCAAAAATTAATCATTCTGCACGGGTGCGGGATCCAGGCAAAAGGATCGAAGCGAGACTTTCCATCCCTCCAGGATACCAGAGAAGAGGCCCATGCCGATCCATTCCGCAGTTGCCGGTTGTAGAGCCTCGAAAAAGCCGGTACCTTCATTGGGCCATCATGGGGCGGAGGCGTCGGCCATCAGGACACAGTGGATACACAAGCGAAAGCGGAAGGACGTGCAGGCATGGGCAAGGATGTCAGCGACAAGGAAATGGTCAAGGTGATCGCCGATTTCCTGGAAATGGGCCACGTGGAAAACATCATGGCCATGTTCAAGCAGGAGCCGCGGTACTACGGGATGACCGGTGACATCCTGCGGGACGAGCGGTACATGGTGCGGATGGGGATGGCTGTGCTCTTTGAGGAGCTTGCCGCCATCCGGGCGGAGGAGGTGAAGCTGGCCGTTCCTGCCCTGGTGCCCCTCCTGGCGGAAAACAATCCCATCCTCCGGGGCGAGGCGGCCAACCTGCTCGCCATCATCGGCAGCCCGGAGGCGCTGGCCGCCCTGAAGCCCCTCCTCGCCGATCCCGATCCCCAGGTGGCGGAAATCGCCTGCGACGCCCTGGCTACCAATTGATCGTTAATCCTGCTTAACCCCATGCTCAGGCTGTCCAACCCAGGGGTCCACCCCTTAGAATAGTCGTTCCTCAGGATCCCTTCTTCCCAGGCAACAGCATCTTCAGATACGTACCAGTATGGGACCCCGGATGGCGGGCGATCTGCTCCGGGGTGCCGGCGGCCACGATCTTCCCTCCCGCGTCCCCCCCCTCCGGCCCCAGGTCGATGACGTGATCGGCGGTCTTGATGACGTCAAGGTTGTGCTCGATTACCACCACGGTGTTGCCGGTCCTCGTCAGCCGGTGGAGGACCGCCAGCAGCTGCTTGACGTCGGCCGGATGGAGCCCGGTAGTGGGCTCGTCGAGAATGTAGAGGGTGCGGCCGGTTTCCCGGCGGGCGAGCTCCCGGGCGAGCTTGATCCGCTGCGCCTCGCCGCCGGAGAGGGTCACCGCCGACTGGCCCAGGGGGAGATAGGAGAGACCCACGTCGGCCAGGGTCTGCAGCTTATGCCGGATCGGCGGGATGGCGGCGAAAAAGTCCAGGGCCTCGCCAATGGTCATCTCGAGGATATCGGCGATGGAACGGTCACGGTACCGGATCTCCAGTGTCTCCTCGTTGTACCGGCTGCCACCGCAGGTTTCGCAGGTCACATAGAGATCCGGCAGGAAGTGCATGGCGATGCGGATCACCCCCTCCCCTTCGCAGGTTTCGCACCGGCCGCCCTTGAGATTGAAGCTGAAGCGGCCCCCCCGGTAGCCCCGGGCCCGGGCTTCCGGCAAGCGGGCCAGCAGCTCACGGATGGGGGCGAAAACCCCGGTATAGGTGGCCGGGTTGGAGCGCGGCGTGCGACCGATGGGACTCTGGTCGATATCGATGATCTTATCGATGGCTGCCAGCCCCTCGATGCTTGCCCGGCCGCCCCTCCCCCGGAGGCAGGCGACTGCCTCCCGATACAGGGTTTCGATCACCAGGGAGCTCTTTCCCGACCCGGAAACCCCGGTCACGCAGGTCATCACCCCCAGGGGAATCCGGGCTGTGCCCCCCTTCAGGTTATTGATCCTGGCCTCCCGAACGGTGAGCCAGCCGGCCGGGCGACGCCGTTTGGCAGGCACCTCGATGGCGACGCGGCCAGAGAGATACCCGCCGGTGAGGGATCCCGAATCGGCGAGCAGGCCGGCCACCGGGCCGTTGTAGACCACCCTTCCCCCTCCTCCGCCCGCCCCCGGCCCCATGTCGAGCACGTGGTCGGCCGCCAGGATGGTCTCGCTGTCGTGCTCCACCACGATCACCGTGTTGCCCTCGTCGCGCAGCCGCTCCAGGGTACGGATCAGCCGCGCGTTGTCCCGCTGGTGCAGACCGATGCTCGGCTCATCGAGGATGTAAAGGACCCCGGCCAGCCGGCTGCCGAGCTGGGAGGCGAGCCGGATACGCTGGGCCTCGCCCCCCGAGAGGGTGGAAGCCCTCCGTTCCAGGGTGAGGTAGCCCAGGCCCACGTCCAGCAGGAACCGCAGCCGGTCGGCAACTTCCCGGAGGACCCGGTCGGCGATGGGCCGCTCCTGGAGGGAGAAGTCAAGCTCTCCCAAGGCGGTGGCCAGGGCGGTGAGGCTCTGGAGCGTAAAGTCCCGGATGTTTTGGCCGCCGATCCGCACCGCCAGCGCCTCCGGCCGCAGCCGGGCCCCCCCGCAACCGGTGCAGGGCTGCTCGGCCATGTAGGACGCGAGCTCTTCCCGGACGTTCTCGGACCCGGTCTCCAGGTACCGGCGGGTGAGCTGCGGCAGCACGCCCTCGAAAGGGGCTGCGGCCGGGCGGCCCCGTTTTCCCTGGCCTTCTTTCTTTGCGGCCTTTCCTTCCCCGTTCAAGATGATCTCGCGAATTCCTTCCGGCAGCTCGCGAAAGGGGGCCGCCGTATCGAACCGGTACCGCTCCGCCAGGGCCGCCAGGAGGCGACCGGTGCCAGAGCCTTCCGCCACCGGCCCCCAAGGGGCGATGGCCCCCTCCAGGAGACTGCGGTCGGGATCGGGGATGACCAGATCGGGGTCGAAGAACGGCTTCATGCCCAGGCCGCCGCATTCCGGGCAGGCCCCTTTGGGATTGTTGAAGGAGAAGAGCTGGGGGCTCAGCGGCGGCAGGCTGCTCCGGCATTCGATGCAGGCGGCATGCTCGCTGAAGAGGGTTTCGGTTCCCTCCTCGGGGAAATGGACCAGGAGGAAGCCGCCGGCCAACCTCACGGCGGTGGCCACCGATTCCGAGAGCCGCCGGGCAACGGCAGGCTTGATCACCAGACGGTCAATCACGGCCTCGATGGTGTGGTGCTTGGTTTTTTCGAGCGCCAGGGGCTCGTCGAGGCTGCGGATCTCGCCATCAATCCGCACCCGGATGAACCCCTGCTTGCGGAGCCTCGCGAGCAGCTCCCGGTGCTCTCCCTTTTGACGGTCCACCAACGGGGCCAGGAGCACGATCCTGGTCCCTTCCGGGGAGGCGAGAAGGGTCCGGGTCATCTCCTGGAGGCTCTGGGGCCGGATCTCCCGCCCGCATTCCGGACAATGGGGACGGCCCACCCGGGCGAAAAGCAGCCGCAGGTGGTCGTAAATCTCGGTGATGGTCCCCACCGTCGAGCGGGGATTACGGCTGGTGGTGCGCTGCTCGATGGAGACTGCCGGGGACAGCCCCTCGATGGAATCCACCTCCGGCTTGTCCATCTGCCCCAGGAACTGGCGGGCGTAGGTGGAGAGCGATTCCACGTACCGCCGCTGCCCCTCGGCATAAAGCGTATCGAAGGCGAGGGTCGACTTGCCCGAGCCGCTCAGGCCGGTGAAGACCACCAGCCGGTTGCGGGGCAGGTCGACATCGATGTTCTTGAGGTTGTGCATCCGGGCACCCCGGATGCGGATCCACTGCGGTTCCATGAAGAATTAAGAATGAAGAGTGAAGAATGCTTTTCTATCTCTTTCCCTTTTTCGAAGTAAGGAGGATGGAGGACAAAATTTTCAGAAGTTGCTCCGTTTCGTAGGATAGATCTTGCAATCGGTCAGGAACCACCAACTTAGACTCTTTGATAAGGCGGAGCCAATAAGCAGTTTCGATCGCCTCTTTATAGGCGATTGACATCTTTGCTATAAAATCGGCTTTGCTTTGCGCTCCCTGTGCTTCGTGGGCATTTGCTCCAATTGAGGTACCGGAACGTAATACTTGCTTGCCCAGGATTCGCCCGGCGCCGTCCTTTTCCAGCTCCCGAAAAGAGCAATTAATCGTAATGAAAAAGAAAT
>JAJYKH010000131.1 GCA_021788685.1 Deltaproteobacteria bacterium
CGGAGCATTGGGGCCAGGTCCATCCCCACCGCGAGGCAGAACCGATGCTCACGGCCGGTGGTCACCCGGCGGCAGACGCAGGGGATGCGGATGATGGAGCCCACCCGGGCCAGGATGGCTTCCGCGCCTTCGAGCGGCACGATCTGGCCGAAATGGGTTTTCTTGAGATGGCGGGTGAGGCGGGGGGCGACGAGCAGGCGATAGATCCAGGGGGCGCGGCGCTGCCAGGCGGCGGCCCGGGCCGTCCCCTCGGCCAGGCTGCGGCGGAAGCCCGCCAGGAACCGGCGGAGGTTCCGCTCCGAGTTGACCCGGCGGAACATGGCCTCCGAGTAGTTGGCCATGTTCTCGTACCACTTCTTCCCTTCGCCGTGGAGGGTGCAGAACTCGCACATGGAGGAACCCAGTGAAGAGTGATGAGTGAAAAGTGAAGAGTGAAAAACTTGGCCTGCGGCCTAACCCGACCTATGGCTCTCATTCTTCACTCTTCACTCTTCATTCTAAACCGTCTCTCCGGTCCCGATCTCCTGCCCCGGGAAATCCGCCGGCTGGCGGTAGGGGTTGACGACGCAGTTGCGGCCGATGATGGTCTGTGCCGGGATGACCGATCCCTTGCCAATCAGGGTGATGCCGGTGTAGAGGTGCTTCGGGAACTCCCGGTTGGGGGTCTTCTTGTCCTCGCCGCGGCCGACCACCGCCCCTCTTCCCACCCGGACCCGCTTGTCGAGGATGGCGAGATCGACCACCGCCCCTTCCTCGACGATGCAGTCGTCGAACAGGATGGCGTCCTTGACCTTGGCCCCCGGCCCGATGCGGACCCCCGGCGACAGCACCGACCTCACCACCTCGCCTTCGATGATGCAGCCGGCGGCGATCATGGAATTCTCCACCCGGGAGCCGGCCTGGAAGCGGACCGGGCAGCGGTCGGCCAGGGGGCTGCTCGCCTCCACGTTGGGCCGGATCCCCCACGCCTCGGGGGAGATGACCGGCTCGTCGCCCAGGAGGTCCATGTGGGCCTCCCAGTACGCCTGGATGGTGCCCACGTCCCGCCAGTAGCCCTGGAACGGATAGGCGAAGACCCGGTCCTTCTCGATGGCCCGGGGGATGATGTGATGGCCGAAGTCCACCTCCTCCCGGTTCTTGGTGAGGACCTCGAGCAAGTACTCGGTATCGAAGACGTAGATCCCCATGGAGGCGAGATCGCTCCGGGGCTTCTTCGGCTTTTCCTCCCATTCGACGATCTTCCCCTCCCCGTCGGTAATGGCGGTGCCGAACATGTGGAGCAGCTCCCGGGGGGCGATCATCATGCCGATGGTCACGTCCGCCTGCTTGCGGCGGTGGAAGTCGAGCATGTCGTTCAGGTCCATCCGGTAGATGTGGTCGCCCGAGAGCAGCATGATCTCCTTGGTGGGATGGGACCGGATGAAATCCATGTTCTGGCGGACGGCGTCGGCCGTGCCCTTGTACCAGTCGGAATCCCTGGAGCCGGTGCGCGGGGGCAGGATCTTCGCCCCCCGCCTGCGGCCGGTGAGGTCCCAGGCCTCGCCGGTGCCGATATGGCGCATGAGCGACAGCGGCTTGTACTGGGTGAGCACCCCCACCGTGGGGAAGCCGGCGCTCATGATGTTGCTCATGCTGAAGTCGATGATCCGGTAGAGGCCGGCAAAGGGCACCGCCGGTTTGGCCCGGGTCTGGACGAGGACGTTCAGGCGGCTGCCGACGCCGCCCGCGAGCAGGAGGACCAGCGGCATGGTGTCGCTCATCGCACGATCTCCCCCGTCCTGATCCGTTTGCCGATCTTCTCCGGCTTGAGCGCCGGGTAAATGGTGCAGTCGGAGCCGATCACCGCGTCCTCCGGGATGATGTTGCTCCACCCCAGGACCGTGACCTCCTTGCCGCCCGGGGGGGCCTCTTCGCCGATCCGCGCCCCGGCGCCGATGACGTTGTTGACGTCGCTCACCACTTTCTCCAGCCGGGAGTTGCGGCCGATCCGGGTCTGGAAGAAGATCACCGAATCCTTCACCACCGCCCCCTTCTCCACCCGGACGCCGGGGAAGAGGATCGAATTCTCCACCCGGCCCTCCACCACGCAGCCGTTGTAGACCAGGCTGTTCTGGATGAAAGCGCCGCTGCCCACCCGGAGCGGCTGGCAGTCCCGGATGTGGCGGTGCTCGAGGTTGGTGCGGATGCCCCATTCCTCGATCTTCAGCCTGGGGGCGGGGCCCAGGAGATCCATGCTGGTCTGCCAGTATTCCTCCAGGGTGCGGGTGTATCCCCAATAGCCGTAGAACTTGTAGCCGTAGATCCTCTTCCGCTCATGGAGGAGGCGGGGGATGATGTCGCGGCCGAACTCGAAGGAATCGTCCTCGGCGGCGTTGACCGCCAGCACCTCGGCCAGGACCTCCGGCCGGAAGCAGAAGATGGTCATCGAGGCCCAGCAGAACCTGGGCCGGGCCGGTTTCTCCTTGTAGCGGAGCACCCGGCCGCCGGTCTCGCCGTCCTCCTCGCCGACTTCCGCCACTCCGAACCGGTGGGCCTCGGTGATGGGCACCCGCAGGCAGGCGATGGTGAGGTCCGCCTCCTTGGCCCGGTGGTAGGCGATCAGGGGCCGGTAGTCCATCTGATAAACATGGTCGCCCGAGAGGACGAGCACCTCCCGGGGTTGATGAAGCGCCACGAAATCGAGGTTCTGATACACGGCATCGGCCGAGCCGCGGTACCAGGCATTGGGACCGTATCCCTTCGAGGGTGGAAGGATCGAGACCCCCCGGTTCCGCCCCACCATGTCCCAGGAGGCGCCCGAGCCGATGTGGTTGATGAGGGAAAAGCTCCGGTACTGGGCCAGGATGGCCACCCGCTCGATCCCCGAGCTCATGAGGTTGCTCAAGGGGAAATCGATCACCCGGGCGAAACCGCCGAACGGCACCGCCGATTTGGGCCGGTAGCGGGTGAGAACATTGAGCTCGTCCACCCGGCCGCCGGCCAGGACCATGGCGATGGTTTTCGGTTTGAGCCGTTCCATAACCTGTCAGAATCGGGAAGGATTGAAGCCGGCTGGCTTGGCCGGGGGCAGAGACGGAACAGGGGGGGTAAAGGCTTTGCCCACTATAGTATGCAATGAACGGTGGCCCGTAAAGGATTAAATGTGGCGGGTGATCAATTCCTTCAAGGTGTTGGTGGAGAAATCCGTCCCGCCCCCGGCCAGGTTCTTCAATGGGACCTCGGCCCGGGCCGCCTCGCGGTGGCCGCCCGCCGAGCCGGTCCCGGCGAAGGTCTTCTCCGCGAGCTTGCCTGCATCTTTCTTGTAGCCGTCGCACCGGAAGATCACCACCAGCCGCTCCCCGTGGATGCCGGAGACGAGCACCCAGTGGAGGCTGTGGACCTTGTTGAGAAAATCGGCGATCAACACCAGGACGTCGGGGTTGCGGACCCGGCCCACGTGGGCGTACAGCCGGTTGTTGCTCACCCTCATCTCGCTGAGGGCGGTCTTGAAGTAGTTGAGCTCGGAAAGACGCAGCTCGGAGAGCTCGATCTTGCGGACCAGGTTCTGGTTGGCGATGTTGAACAGGTAGCGGAACTGGATGGCGTCCGCAAGGGTGGCCTGCTTCTCGAAGTTGCGGGTGTCCACCTTGATCGCATAGAAGAGAGCGGTGGCCAGGGCGACCGAAGGCTCGATCTCCGCCGCCCGCAGGTACTCGGCCAGCATGGAGGCGGTGGAGCCGTATTCGGGGCGGATGTCGATGTAGGCCGCATCCCAGCCGGTGGTCACCGGGTGGTGATCGATCACCGCGTCGAAGCCGATGCTCTCGAAGCTGGGGAGGTGAAGGGGCTGGGAGTCGATAAGAACCTTTTTGGTGAAATCCTTCACCCTGAGGTTGTTGAGGCGCTCGGCCGGAATCTTGAGCAGCTCAACCATGGCGAGATTGCTCAGCCGCCGGATCTCGTTCGGGTAGCCGATGGCCACGTATTTCACCCGGTAGCGGAGCAGCCGCTTCACGGCAAACGCCCCGGCCAGGGCATCCGGGTCGGCGTTGATGACCACCAGGACCTCGTCGTCCTTGCCGAACTTCTCCCAAAACTCCTGCAGCCGCTCTTTGGCCGTTCTCTTCTTCCGAGAGCCCCTCAGCCGCAACCGGGCCTCGGAGCTGCGTCCATCCTTCACGATGTTATCCCATCCCTCTCCGGGCCACGGGGACCCGAAGCAGCATTCCGTTGAAATCCGCTCAAAAGGGGCTAATTTACCATATTGCCAGGCGAAATGGCAAGCACGGCCTACCGCTCGAAAACCGGGACCGACGGGAACAGGCGGGGATCGGTGTGGGGAATGAACCGGGAGCCCGAGAAGCGGATCATGAATTCCTGGTTGACGTTGAGCTCGAGGTAGGTGATCCGCCGGACCACTTCCAGGCAGCGCTCGCGGGCCCGCCGGTCGAGGAGAGCCCGCTCCGCCCCGGCAAGCGAGCTGTTGCCCACCGGCCGGTAGACCGTTTCCGGCAGGTCGGGGAGCATGCCGAGCACGATGGCCTGGCGGGGGGCGATGTGGCGGCCGAAGGCGCCGGCGACGCATATCCGGTCCAGGTCCTCGAACCGGAGCCCCACCTGCCCGATGAGGGTGGTGAGAATGGCGTACATGGCGGCCTTGGAGCGCATGAGGGCGTCGAGGTCGGTCTGATGGAGGAGGACCGGCTGCCCGCCGGCTCCGGCCGCCGCTTCCGCCACCACGTAGGCCAGGCCGTCGGCGGTCTCGACCAGGCGGCTCCCCGGCCCCTCCGGGCGGAGCCTCCCCCGGAGGTCGATGACCCGGGCGAGATAGAGGCCCGCCACCAGGTCGATCATCCCCGAGCCGCAGATCCCTTGGGGCGGCGCGCCACCGATGGTGGTCCAGGACGGCTCGCCCGTGACCGGATCGACGGTCACGTGCTCGATGGCGCCGGGGCCGGCCCGCATGCCCATGCGGGCGACCCCGCCCTCCAGGGCCGGGCCGGCCGCCCCGGCGCAGGCGATGAGCCATTCCCGGTTGCCCACCACCACCTCGGCGTTGGTGCCCACGTCGATGAGCATGGCGGTCTCCTCCTGCTCGTCGAGGCCGGTGGCCACGATCCCGGAAACGAGATCGCCGCCGAAGTAGCTGCCGACCCCCGGCATGAGCCAGACCACCGCCGCCGGGTGGAGACCCAGGCCCAGCTCGGCCGCCCGGCAGGGGCCGGGTCCGTTCACCAGGGGAATGTAGGGCTCGCGGATCAGGTGGTAGGGATCGAGCCGGAGGAAAAAATGGACCATGGTGGTGTTGCCCGAGACGGCCAGGGCCCGGATGTCGGCAGCGGCAAGCCCCGCCTGGTCCGCCAGCGCCCCGGCCAGCCGGTCCACCGAGCCGATCACGTCCTGGTGGAGGGAGGCGAGGCCCCCCGCGGAGGCCGCGAAATGGATGCGGGAGAGGATGTCCGCCCCGTGGCGCCCTTGGGCGTTCTCCTCGTGCCCCCGGGCGAGGACCTTCCCGGAGAGGCCGTCCACCAGGCTCGCTTCCAGGTAGGTGGTCCCCAGGTCGAGGGCCATGAGGGGCAGCAGCACCGGCGGGGGGGCCGGCAAGAAATCCGCCAGCTCCGGCCCGGTGGCGAGATCGTTCACCACCGCCGTCCCCTTGAAGCCGGCCAGCCGGAAACGGGCCGCTACCGGCCCCAGGAGCGGGAAGGGAACCCTGATTGGCCCGGGGAGCTCCGGTGCCAAGGCCCGGAGCAGCCGGTCGAGATCGCCCGTGTTGTCCTGCAGGCTGGGGGGCGGCGCCTGGACGGCGACCAGCCGGACCAGCGGCCCCGAAATTGACAAACGGCCTGTGGTGCTGTATGTGACTGAGTTTGTCTTTGATGGGGATTCCATGCGCAACGTCCAAACCGGGAACTATAGCAAAATTGGGCCGCCCTGACAACGCGCCCCGGGAATGGGGTGCCCCCTGGCGGCTGCCGTGCTATAGTGGAACGCGTTCAGTCATGCCTCTTCTACTTTATATCTACCTGGCCACCGAGATCCTCGCCCCGTTTTTGGCCGCGCTGGTCATCCTAAACGCCATCCTTTTCCTGGGCAAGCTGGTGCCCCTGCTCCAGGGCATCTTCAGCTTCGGGATCGGCGCCGCCGATTTCGTGCGCCTCTGGGCCTACATGTCGCCGGGGCTCCTCGTCTTCTCCATCCCCATGGCCAGCATGATGGGGGTGATCGTCAGCTTCACCCGCCTGAGCAGCGACAACGAGCTCATCGCCCTGAAGGCCTCGGGAATCAGCCTCTACCGCATGCTGCCGCCGGTGATCGCGGTGGCCCTGGTCACCGCCTCCCTCACCGGCCTCGCCTCCGTGCGGTTCATCCCGCAGGGCTCCGTGGCCATGAAGCAGCTGCTCTTCCAGATCGCCAAGGAGAAGATCGACAGGGGGATGCGGGAAAGACAGTTCAGCGAGAGCCTGGCGGACGTGGTCCTCTACGCCGACCGGGTCGATCCGAAAACCGGCGATTGGAAAGGGGTCTACATCTCCGACCTGCGGGACAAAAAAACGCCGCTCACGGTGGTGGCCCACAAGGGGAGGCTCCAGGCCCACATCGACCGAATGCAGATCGTCCTCGAGCTCACCGACGGCACCATGCACCGGGCGATCGACGATCTCACCCAGACCCTCCATTTCGATCATTATGAGCTCAACGTGCCGGTGCAGGTCCCCCAGGAAATCCTGGGGGAATCGACCAACGGCGGCCTGGACAAGAGCAGCCTCACCCTCTCCGGGCTGCTCGCCAACGCCCGCCGGCTGGCCGCTCAAAACCCGGAGACGGCCGCCAGCCTCATGGTCGAGCTCCATGAGCGGCTGGTGCTGCCGGTGGGCTGTTTCCTGCTCACCATCCTCGGCCTGCCCCTGGCCCTCGCTTCCCGCCAGGGACGGCGCCCCCTCGGCCTGCCTCTGGGGCTTGGGCTGTTTATCCTCTACTATGTCCTGATCACCGGAGCCAAAGGGGTGAGCGAGAACGGTATCCTGCCGATCGGGCCCACCATGTGGCTGCCCAATCTGCTTGCCCTCGGGCTGATGCTCTATCTGGTGCGGAGCGCCGCCCGGGAACGGCAGGGACGCTTCGTGGAGTATGTCATCGACCGGGGCCGGCATCTCGCCGCCCGCCTGCCCTTTGCCGGGAAGAGCCGATGAAGCTTCTCGACCGCTATCTCCTGGGCCAGTTCCTGCGCAACCTTGCGCTGGTGCTCAGCTCCCTGGTGGCCGTTTATCTTCTGGTGGATTTTTTCGACCGGATCGACAACTTTCTTGAGCACGGCAAGCCCCTGAGTCTGGCCATCAAGTATTTCCTGCTCAAGATTCCCCTCATTTTCGATCAGATCATGCCGGTCTGCATCCTCCTGGCCGGCGTGCTC
>JAJYKH010000132.1 GCA_021788685.1 Deltaproteobacteria bacterium
CGGCCCGAACCTCATCCGGACGGGCTCCTCCCTCCTCGGCGTGAGCGGAGGCATTACCATCGGCCGCGAAGGGACCATGATCCAGTTTGCTGCCCTGGCCTCCTCCCTCCTCGGGAGGGCTTTCCGCGCCAGCGAATCCCACCGACGGCTGATCGTTGCCTGCGGCGCCGCCGCCGGCTTCGCGGCCGCCTATCGTGCCCCCATCGCCGGAGGTCTGTTCGTCGCGGAAATCATTCTCGGCGGGTTGGCGCTCCGGGAAATAAGCGCCGTTCTGGCCGCCTCCGTGATCTCCATGCTGACGACGCAGACGTTCTTCGCGAGCGGGCCGCTCTATATTGCGCACGCCGTGCCCCGGGTAGGGTTCAACGACCTCTTTGATGTCACCCTTGTGGGCCTGGCGGCCGGCCTGTTCGGCCCCGTGTTTCTCTTGCTGCTCCGCAGCTCAAACAAGCACTACCAAGCGCTGTTCACCCTTTTACCCGTGCGCATGGGCTTGGCCGGGCTGGCCATCGGTTTGCTGGCGGCTGTGCGGCCCGAGGT
Organism: Deltaproteobacteria bacterium; assembly: GCA_021788685.1. Taxonomy (GTDB): domain Bacteria; phylum Desulfobacterota; class Desulfobulbia; order Desulfobulbales; family UBA5123; genus JAJYKH01. The sequence goes on from JAJYKH010000132.1 coordinate 541, forward strand.
CTGGGGGAATGGGGTCAGCGTCATGCAGTCCTTCCTGTCCACCCACTGGACATTGAGCTCGGTAATGTCCGTGTTTGCGCTGCGGTTGATCGCCGTGACGTTTGCCAGCGCGGCAGGGATTCCTGGAGGCGTGCTCACTCCGACCCTGGTGACCGGTGCCTCCCTGGGATTGATCATCGGCCACACGATGCTCACCCCCTCGGCAGACCATTCCCAGACGCTCTGGATCCTGGTCGGTGCGGGAAGCCTGCTTGCGGCAACCACCCATGCCCCGGCGATGTCCGCCCTCATGGTTTTCGAGATGACGCACAACTACCATGTGGTTCTCGCGGCCCTGCCTGGGTGCGTTATCGCCTCCGTTATCGGCAGCCTGCTCCTTCACCAGTCGATCTACACGGAAGCCCTGGGATTGGAGGAGCATCGCCCTGCCGTACCTGCCGTTGCGCGTCGGCCAAGGTGGCGTTGGAAGCCCTCCGAGGGCTGAAGCGATAAGCGGTCACTCTCCTTTGTCAGAGGCCTGGTCGCGGAGCACCAATTGACCCGGCACGAAAATAGGAAGCTATGAATAACGGCGTTCAGACCTTGAATAGCAACGTTCAGACCTTTACGGCAGAGATTTCTTCACATCCGCCCAACAAGTGGTTTGTCCTTGCCACCGTCCTGGTGGGCGCCACCATGTCGGCCCTCGACATCAGCATCGTCAACGTGGCGATGCCGACCCTCAAGACAACCTTCGCGGCCTCGATGGCGGCCATCGAATGGATCGTGCTGAGCTATATGCTCACCCTTGCCATATTTTTGCCGCTTTTCGGGCGGCTCTCCGATGTGTTCGGCCGGTCGAGGTTCTACATTCTTGGCTTTATCATTTTCTCCGCTGGCTCGCTTTGTTGCGGCATGTCCAGCACCGCGGCTTTTCTGATTGCCTCACGGATCATTCAGGCCATTGGCGCGGCCCTGCTGCAGGCCAACTCCGTCGCCCTCATCACCGAAGCGTTTCCATCTCGTTTGCTCGGAAAAGCGATCGGCATCCAGGGCATGGTCCAGGCGGTTTCCATGGCAATCGGTCCCTTCGTGGGCGGCGTGCTCATTGCCACGGTGGGTTGGCGGGCCATCTTCTATGTGAATATCCCGATCGGCATTCTGGGCACCATCGCTGCGTTTCTTATCCTGCGGCCGATGCGGCAGCCGCAGCGAAAGGAGAAGATCGATTATCGGGGGGCCGCCCTCTTCGCCAGCGGCCTTACCCTGCTTGTCCTGGCTTTCAACGAGGGCGTGAAGCTCGGATGGGGCTCTTCTGCCATCCTGGCGTATTTTATCGCCGGCGCCGTGCTTCTTTCCCTCTTTGTCATGACGGAGCTCACGGTGAAGCATCCGTTGATCGATCTCAAGCTCTTCAAAGACCCTGCCTTTTTCGTGGGGAATTTGACCGGCATGCTTTCCTTCTATGTGCTATTCACCGTCTTGTTCCTGATGCCCTTCTATCTCGAAAAGGTGCTGGGGACCAGTGTCGCCCTCACCGGCTTCCTGCTGACCCCCCTCCTTCTCACCATGGCGGCGGTCGCTCCTCTTTCCGGCCATATCTCGGACAAGTATGGCCCGCGCATCATGACCACCCTGGGGATGCTTTTTTCCGCGGCGGCCTGCTTCGCACTTGCCTCCATGGGAACGTCAGCCACGATGCCGCTGGTTATGGCTGCCGTTATCATTCTCATGGGGACCGGCATGGGGTTGTTTACCCCCGCCAACAACAGTGGAGTCATGGATGCCGCCCCTACGGAAAAGCTGGGAATGGCCGGCAGTGTCCTCAACATGATGCGTTCCTTGGGGCTTATCCTCGGGGTGGACATCTCCGGTGGAATATTCAGCATCCTGGAGCATCAATACCTCGCGGCCAGCGGTTATCGCCATGTTCGCCATGTGTTCAGCAACACCACCATCCCATTGCCGATCAAAGACGACGCCTTCATGCACGGTTTTACCATCGTCATCATGGCCCTGCTGGCGGTAAGCGTGCTCTCGGCTCTCCTTTCCGCCGTCTGGAGCAACAACAGATCCGGGATCGTCGACCATGAGCTGGCCGAATCAGATGTTATCTCCACAGGCTTCTTCAGCGGCTTCAACCAGGAAACGAAGAGACTTGCTCTCTTCACCATGCTGTTGCTCTTGGGTGGCATGGCCTGCGGCGGCGCCACCTTGCTGTGGCACAATGGTGATTTTCCTTTCCCACCATCACGGCAAAAGGCCCTGCAAAATGACCAGGCCATGGAGCAGGCACAGCGCCTCGCCGCGGCCGAGAAAGAGGCAGCGGCATACTATGCGCAGAAATATCACGATGCCGGTGCCCGGATCGAGGTGAAGCCCCGCGGCAATCACTTTGAGGCCCATGTGATAAAAAATGGCGTGTTCATCAGGAGGCTCTCCATCCGGGGCAATACGATTACCGAGCACCGGACAGGCCTTCAGCAGTGGATTTTTGACCTGCTGACCAATGTATAGGAGTGACCAATCGACTACAGCATCACAATGGTTCAAATAGCTGAGGGGGACCGGCGGATAATGACTTGCTCGGGGGCGCTCCAAGCCAGAACGCTCCGCTGACATGAGCGGAAACCGCAAGCGCCTCTGGCCCCATCCCGGGGACGCAAAAAGGCCACCCGCAAAGCGGATGGCCTTTTCGAAAGAAAGGGGACTCCGTTCGGGTCCCTTTCTGCTTTCTACAGGAGAAAGACTCAGCCGATCACGGCAATATCCACCGGCGGCCGCATGGTGGCACAGGTAGCAAGCGCCCCGTGGATCTTGTGGCTCTTGAAGGCCGCGATCAGCTTCTCGTCGGCAGGGAGGCCCTGGTCGTAGGCGGGGAGGGCCTGCTGGCTCAGGTTGTAGTCGAAGCGCGGCGCCCACTTGCGGGAGCCCAGGCGGGCGGTGGTGGAGCAGTTGTCCACCATGAAGGCCACGCCCTTGTGGTGCATGTAGGGGTTGAGCGAATCCACCGCCTCGATCACCGACTCGTTCGCCACTTCGCTCAGGCAGTGCCCCTTCTCGATGAGCAGGTCGATCTGGGCCATCATCGTCGCGCAGTAGACGCCCGCGGTGAGCGGGTGGATCGGAGGCTCGCCGCTCCGGGCCGCGCGCACCTTCTCGCCCACCTGCCACATGCGGGTGCCGTCGATCTTGCCCATGGGGAAACGGGCGTGGCGCTGGCCGGCCATGATCACGCTCCGGATCTCGTTGCAGCTCGACACCTCGTCGTAGATCTCGAGAAGAATATCGAAGGCCGGGCCATAGGCGTGGGAGTAAGCGCGCTCGAACACCTTTTTGCCCGCGGCGTCCAGCCCGTTATAGACCGCGAGGATGCCATCGTGGGAAATGGTGCGGGAAATCGGGCCGGTGATGTTCTCCACCGAGGCGGTGAAGGCCGCCTCCTCGCTCATCCCCTCTTCCATGGCGAAGCGGCGGTAGAGCATCTCCACGATCCCGTGCACCGCGCCCAGCAGAATCCCCCGCTCGCCGAAAATGTCGCTCCGGAACTCGTAGCCCAAAGTGGTCATGAAGACGTAGGGAGCGCCGATGGCGACCGCCCAGCCGATGGCCTGGTCGGTGGCCCGGCCGTCGATGTCCTGCTCCACGGCGAAGCTCGTGTTGATGCCGGCGCCATTCACTTCCTTGCCCTGCACGTACAGCCGGCGCACCGAGGGGCCCATGCCCTTGGGGCAGACGCCGATCACGTTGATGTTGAGCGGAAATTTCTCGCCGATGCTCTCCAGGTGCCCCAGGAGAAAGCCGTGGGAAAGGCCCAGGGTGGCCCTCGGCTTCATGTTGGCGAAGACCTCCTTGTAGTGCTGGGCCTGGGCCGCGTCCGAGATGAGGAACAGCACCATGTCCGACTCGCGGACCACCTGGAACATCTCGCCCAGGGTCCCGTTCTCCTCGGTGAAGCCCGCCTTCCGGGCCGCCACCATAGACGAGCTGTTGGGCCGCAGGCCGATCTTCACGGTGATGCCGGTGCCTTCGAGGGAATCCCGCAGGTTCTGGGCCTGGGCCGGCCCCTGGGAGCCCCAGCCGATCACCCCGATCTGCTTGATTCCGGCGAAGGCCTTGGGCAGCAGCGGAAACTTATCCCGGCCGCCCACGACGATGGTCTCCTCGGTGTCGGCGAGCCGGATCACCTTGGTCTCGAACACCTTGGACTGGAAATGCGCCTTCATGATGCTCCTCCTGATTTCATACTGCTTGAAACGGGAAACGAACGGCACCGCGAACGGGCCATTCTTTCATAATTGGTTGAATCCAGGCATGGTAACCAAACGCCGTGGCGGGTGCAACAGATTCGAAGCTGAGAGGCCGCCCTCAAGGATGCCCCGGGGTTGAGCTTGGACCGCCCTGGTTCTCCCCCTGATGGAGAGGGAATGGAGAAACGAGGGCGGAGAAAGCGCCTACCCTTCCTGATTTCCCGGGCATCGGCCCGCCTCCGTGCCAGCTCCCCTCTTCCCTCAGGGAGAGGCTGGGGAGGGTGGTCGGGCTCAATACTTCCAGAGGGGCGAATGTGGCCCGGGGGGAGCAACCCTCGGAAGTGCCCTTTTCACATCGCTTTTAGCTGATCGCAGACAGCTCAAAAAAACTGGCCCGCCCTCGCGGGAGAGCGGGCCCGAGGCGGACCGGGCCGCTCGCTTCAGAAATCCTGAAAATCATCATCGTCGAAGGGAATCATCTCGGCCGGGGTCTTGGCCTGGCCTGCCGCTGCTTCCGGTTTGGCGGCCGCGCGGGGCTTGAGCTGCGACTTCGGCTTGGCGGCGGGACCGGCCTTGAGCGCGGCGGGCCGGGGCAGCGTCTTCACCGTCTTTTCGGCCAGCCGGACACCGGGAGGCCGCGGACCGGAAGCGGCGGCCATCGCCACTCTCGGCCCTTCTCCGTGGGCAGCGGCTGCGAGCAGGTCGAGGCCAACGAGCTCCACCAACCGTTCCACGACGGCCTTCAGCTCCGCGGCCTCCCGGTCGAGGTCCTTGGCCATGGCGGAATTGTCCTCGGCGTGACCGGCATTCGTCTGCACCACCTGCTCCATGCTGCTCACGGTCTGGTTGAGCTGGTTGATGCCGCTGCTCTGCTCCTGGCTCGCGCCGGCGATCTCGGCGACGAGGGCCGCCACCTTCCCCGCTCCCTCGGCCACCCCGGCAAAAGCATTCTCGGTGCGGGCCACCAGGGAGGAGCCGTCTTCGATTTTCTTGCCGGTCTCCTCGATGAGGGCGGCGGTGTTTCTGGCCGCCTCGGCCGCGCGCATGGCCAGGTTCCGCACCTCTTCGGCCACCACCGCGAAGCCCTGGCCGGCCTCCCCGGCCCGGGCCGCCTCCACGGCGGCGTTCAGGGCGAGCAGATTGGTCTGGAAGGCGATCTCGTCGATGGTCTTGACGATCTTGCCGGTTTCCTGGCCGGACCGGGTGATCTCGGCCATGGAGACCGCCATCTCCTTCATGGCGCTCTCCGCCTCGACCACCGTGGACTGGTTGGCCTGCATCAGGGTGTTCGCCTGCTGGGCGTTCTCGGCGTTGCGGGAGGTCATGGCGGCGATCTCTTCGAGGGTGGCCGAAGTCTCCTCCAGGCTGGCCGCCTGGTCGGTCGCGCCGTGGGCGATCTCTTCCGAGGAGACCGCGAAGGTCCGCCCCTGCTTGCCGATGATTCCCGCCATCTCCTGCAAGGTGGTGATCGCCGGCCGCAGATCCTTCACGATCCGGCGGCTGATCGTGAGCCCTCCGGCGATGCCGAGCCCGCCCGCCAGCAGGCCGAACAGGATCGAGAACCTCTGAATCTTGTCCATGTCCTGCACTACCTGCTGCTGGTCATGGGCACTGGTCGTATCGGTGCCCGTGACGACAGACTGTTCGATTTTGGCGAACTGCCAATGATTGAAAATAGGCAAGGCGATGATGAACAGGCCGAGGACAACGGCCGGCGTCGCGATCTTGACTCCCAACGAGACTTTCATGCGCTCCCCCCTTCTCTGAGTTGAACCGGGAAATTCTTCCACCCACCAAGGGAAATTGGCAATATATTAACAAAATCTCAAAAAAGTCATAGCTCTATTTCACCCAAACAGTCAAGCCCCTCTCTGACGGTGGTCCGCAGAGGGGGCCCGCCGGAGAACGCTCCCGAGACATTGCCGGGCATGGCCGGCGCGAATATGGCATACTGATACTGAAATCCAGGGAGAACACTACATTCGAGCTTTCGAATTGATCTCGTTGTCTTTTTCGTAATCGTGGTCGAATTTCCTTCGATCACGATTACGACTGGGGATGGCTGCTTCGCTGGCAACGAGAAGCGGGATTCCCGGTGCTTGGCTTTTGACAGGGATCCAATAGCGACTACATTCCCGCCGGATCGATTCCGTATCCGGTGATCTCGTGCAAACCGGCAAGGGAGGAAGTCATGAAGCTGACCAGCCCGGCGTTCGACCACGGCGGCACCATTCCCGCGAAGCACACCTGCGACGGGGCCAACATCAACCCGCCCCTGCGGATCGAAGGAGTCCCGCAGGAGACCAAAAGCCTGGTGCTGATCCTCGAGGACCCGGACGTGCCGAAAAAACTGCGCAAGGACGGCATGTGGGACCACTGGGTGGTGTACGACATCCCGCCCCATCTGCATGAAGTTGCGGAAGGCTCCGAGCCGCCCGGGATCCACGGCGAGGGCACCGCCGGCAACCAGGATTACTACGGGCCCTGCCCGCCCGACCGGGAGCACCGGTATTTTTTCAAGCTCTTTGCCTTGGATTCCCTGCTGGAGCTGGCGCCCAGGACGTCCAA
>JAJYKH010000133.1 GCA_021788685.1 Deltaproteobacteria bacterium
GAGTAAAATAATTTTTTGTCGGCTCCCCCCAAGCCGCTCTGCCAATGGCCCACTCTATGCACTTGTTGTTTTCGCGTTTTCACCCGCCGAGACTTGGAGCTTTTTGCGAGATCATCAAATTTCTCCTAGGCACGGTTTTCTCTCGCAATGGTATGTTTCGTGACCTTGCAATTTTTGCACCGGATTTTTTTCAATTAACACACTCGTAAGGAGGTGCTCCCCTGACTTCTCATGCGAAAAGCCTCAAAGGTTCCGGCCGGCACCTCCCTCAGCATCCGCTGGATGATGAGGATTACCTTTTGGCGCTCCTAAGGCGCAGGGGGCTGCTTGTAAATATCGACCAGATTCGTTTGGTACGTGACAAAAAATGTCATCAGCGACAGCGTGGCGCCTTCCGGGAGGGGGGCACAGAGAAAGGGCAAGCCGAAGCCCTCACGCTGGTAGATACCATTGTTTCCTTGAACCTGGATGTGGCAGGGGAAAAGGGCGAGCTCCTTACTGAAGAAGCCATCATGCGAGCGGTAGCCGAGGACCTGGGCCTGCCCTTCAAGAAGCTCGACCCGCTGGAGCTCGATCTGGAGGTGGTCACCAAGACCATTCCCAAGCAATTCGCCCTCAAGCACATGCTGCTCCCCTTTGCGGTGAAGAACGGCGTGCTCGAGGTCGCCGTCTACGACCCGGACAGCCGGCAGGTGCTCGCGGAGGTCGAGCGGGCCAACCAGATCAAGATCAAGCCCTACCTGAGCACCAAGAGTGACATCCGCAAGATGCTCGCCGAGTTCTTCGGGTTCCAGACGTCCATCTCGGCGGCGGAGACCCACCTTTCCGGGCCGGCGGTGGACCTGGGCAATCTCGAGCAATACGTGAAGATCGCCTCCACGGCCGAGGTCAACGGCTCGGACCAGCACATCACCGCCGCCGTGGACCACATGTTCAATTACGCCTTCGAGCAGCGGGCGAGCGACATCCACATCGAGCCCAAGCGAAGCCACGGCCATGTGCGGCTGCGGATCGACGGCGTGCTCCACACCGTCTACAAGCTGCCCAAGGTGGTCCACGGGGCGGTGGTCTCCCGGATCAAGTCGCTCGGCCGGCTGGACATCGCCGAGAAACGTCGGCCCCAGGACGGCCGCATCAAGGTGGACCATGAGGGCAAGGAGGCGGAGATCCGGGTCTCCACGGTGCCCGTCGCCTTCGGCGAAAAGGTGGTTCTCCGCATCCTCGACCCGGACATCCTCTTCCAAGACATCGAATCCATCGGATTCTCCGAGCGGGACCTGGCGGTCTACAAAAGCTTCATGCACGCGCCGCACGGGATCGTGCTCGTCACCGGCCCTACCGGCAGCGGCAAGTCCACCACCCTCTACTCCACCCTCAAGGCCATCGCCACCCCCGAAAAGAACATTATCACCGTCGAAGACCCGGTGGAGATGGTGCACGAGGAATTCAACCAGATCTCGGTCCAGACGGCGGTGGACGTCACCTTCTCCACCATCCTCCGCAACATCCTGCGCCAGGACCCGGATATCCTGATGATCGGCGAGATCCGGGACCACGAAACCGCGGCCCATGCCGTCCAGGCGGCCCTTACCGGTCACCTCGTCTTCTCGACTCTTCACACCAACGATGCGGTGACCTCCATCAGCCGGCTGCTCGACCTGGGAGTCCAGCCCTTCCTCATCGGCTCCACCCTACTGGGGGCCATGGCCCAGCGGCTGGTGCGCCGCATCTGCCCCCATTGCGCCGAGTCGTATACCATCCCGGCCGAGGAGGTGAAGGGACTCGGACTGCCGGTGACCGAAACCGGCACCCTGACGCTCAGGCGGGGGAAAGGCTGCCAGCAGTGCCGCGGGACCGGCTACCTGGGCCGGTGCGGCATCTTCGAGGTCCTGCCCCTTTCGGACCGGCTCCGGAAAATGGCGATTGGCTCCGTCTCCGAGGCGGAATTGCGCGAGGTTGCCCGCCAAGAGGGGATGACCACCCTGCGCGAGGACGCCTGGCGCAAGGTGAAGGAGGGGACCACCACCTGGCAGGAGGTCCTGCGGGTGACCGGGGAGCAGGTCTCCTGAAGCCCCTTTCGCAATTTTTCTCCAGGCGGTGTATAGTGGTTCCACTCCCCCTTGCCGACGCCGGCAAGGGGGTTTTGGTTGCGGGCTTGTTGGCAGGCAGGTTCGTTCTTATCGTTTTCGTGTCGCGAGAGGTGGGAAGGTGGGCGAGAAGGTGGTCGCCACCAACAAGAAGGCGTATCACGATTTCTTCATCGACGAGGTCCTCGAAACCGGCATGGTGCTCAAGGGCTCGGAGGTGAAGTCGCTGCGGGATGGCAAGGCCAACCTGCGGGACGGCTACGCCAAGGTGAAGGACGGGGAGGTCTTCCTCCACGGCGTCCACATCTCCCCATACAGCCACGCCACCTATGATGCCCCCGATCCGATGCGGGTCCGCAAGCTTCTGCTCTCCAAACGGGAGATCCGGAAGCTGATCGGCAAGGTCAAGGAGAAGGGCATTGCCCTGGTGCCCCTGAAGATTTATTTTAATGAAAGGGGCAAGGCGAAACTGGCCCTCGGCATGGCCCGTGGCAAGAAGCTGTACGACAAGCGGGCCACCCTCAAGGAAAAGGAATCGAACCGCGAGATGGAGCGGTCCTTCCGCAAAGAGTGAACGCAGAGAAACAATCGACCTCCGGGGTCTGCCCCGGGGGCGTCACATCACAAACTCAAAACAAAGGGGGCGAAACGGCTTCGACGGGGATACGTAAGCTCGGGCTGCATACCGAGGTTCCTGTCACCCTCGTAAAACAGACGGGACCTAAAGATAGTCGCAGACGACTACTCTTACGCTCTGGCTGCATAGCCAGCGTCCCTCCGGTCCGCTCCCGCGGGGCCGGAACGGGCGTCGACTAGCGGGATAGCTTCCGGGTAGCCGCCCGCCGGCCCGGCGGCGAAAAAAAATGGCAGGATAGCGCCCCCGGGGTCTTGGTCCTGGGGAGCCCTCGGGCGCGATAAGCAGATCAACAGGAATAAGTATGTAGAAGCCTGAAGGGGAGTATTTTCGGACGCGGGTTCAACTCCCGCCGCCTCCACCATTTTTCTTCAGAAATCCGGTCAGTTGCCTCCATGGCGATTGGCCGGATTTTTTGTCCGTTCTCAATTGTGCCGGGGGATACCGGAGGCCCGGCAAGGTCTTTACCTCTACCTGAAATTCCGCACGAAGTCGGCCTTGATTATTCCGGAAGAGGACATCCTCCGGGCAATAGTCAGCTCCATCTTTTGGTTTTTCTGTATTTTGTTGAAATCAGCCATGTCTTTCATCTTCACTGATTATTCATTTTCTCTGGCAATGGGGCGGAGCTTAACCTGCATTTTTGGGCTAGTCAAAGTCGCCGACAGAATGGCCTATTAGTACGATGCAATAATTATTTGAAATTGCGAAAACTCCTTCTCTAGCATGGGGCCAGTCTGGGGTTTGCAGGCGTGTGCAAAAAAAATCATGCATGCGCAAGATGTATTTTGCATGCAAAACAAAGTTTGTCACTTCATTTTTTTCGATTTATCAGGCATTTTGTTATCAACTTTGCCCTGGCATGATTATTGTATTTGCCAGAAGCCGTAAAAAACATTGCAGCACGTTTTAATCCGGAGTTGAAAAGGCTCTCGCAGGTGAAAACAGACATGAACACCAACATACGGGCACTAAAGACAGAGATTTCCTTTCACCCAGGATGGAAATGGCTCATCTTGTCCACCGTCCTACTGGGCGCCACCATGTCGGCCCTCGACGTGAGCATCGTCAGTGTGGCATTGCCGACCCTCAAGACCACCTTTGGCGTCTCCATGGCGGTCGTCGAGTGGGTTTCCATGGCCTACATGCTTGCGCTGACCATCTTCCTGCCGCTCTTCGGCAGGCTCGCCGATCTCTTCGGCAGGTCGAAGCTCTACAACCTGGGATTTGGCATCTTCTCAGTGGGCTCGCTGCTGTGCGGAATATCCTCCTCGGCCGTTTTCCTGATCGCCGCGCGCATCATCCAGGCGATCGGGGCCGGCCTTCTGCAGGCCAACTCCGTGGCCCTGATCACCCAGGCTTTTCCGAGGCACGAGCGTGGCAAGGCCATCGGCGTCCAGGGCGCCGTCCAGGCGATCGCGATGGCGATCGGCCCCTTCGTGGGCGGCGTCCTGATCGCCTCCGTGGGATGGCGGGCCATTTTCTATGTGAACATCCCGATCGGCATCCTGGGGACCATCGCCGGCTTGTTGATTTTGCCACCGAAACGCGAGGTGATGAAGAAGGAGAAGATCGATTACCTGGGGGCCGCCCTGTTCGCGAGCGGCCTGGCGTCCATCGTGCTCGCCTTCAACGAAGGGGTGAAGCTCGGCTGGAGCTCGCATGCCATTCTCATGTATTTCGCTTCCGGGATCGTGCTGATGACCGCGTTCGTCATCACCGAGCTCAAGGTCGAATACCCCCTGATCGACCTCAAGCTGTTCAGGAACCCCACCTTCGCCCTGGGGAACCTGACCGGCATGATGTCCTATTATGTCCTATTTGCGGTCATGTTCATGCTGCCTTTCTACCTCGAGAAGGTTTTGGGCTACAGCATCGTTCTCACCGGTTCGCTGCTGACCCCCCTTCTCCTGGCCATGGCAGCGGTCGCTCCTCTTTCAGGCCACATTTCGGACAAATACGGCCCACGGATCATGACCACCTCGGGGATGATGCTTTCGGCGTTGGCCTGCCTTGCCCTTCTGCTCGCGGGGCCATCGGTGCAGCTGCCTCTTCTCTTGGTCATCGTGATCCTTTTGGGGATGGGACTGGGGTTGTTCACCCCCTCGAACAACAGCGCGATCATGAGCGCCGCTCCCGTTGAGAAACTGGGAATGGCAGGCGGCCTCCTGAACATGACGCGTTCCATGGGGCTGATCCTGGGGGTCGACATCTCCGGCGGCATCTTCACCATGCTGGAGCACCGGTACCTGGCGGCAAACGGCTATGCCAACGTTCAGCACGTCTTCAGCGACACATCCATTCCCCTGCCGGTCAAGGATGGCGCGTTCATGCACGGTTTCATCGTGGTCATGGTCGTCCTTCTGGCCGTGAACGTCCTTTCGGCGTTTCTTTCCGCCGCCAGGAGCGGTGAGAGATATGCGATCATTGATCACGAAATGGCGGGGGGCGTCGTGGTCTCTTCCGGTTTTTTCAGCGGCTTCGACCAGGAGGCCAAGGGAATCGCCCTGCTCACCATGCTCCTGCTCTGTACCGGCGTCTTCGGTGCCCTTGCCTCTTCCCGGCTGATCAATGAAACCTCTTTCCTGCCGCAGGCGTCGCCCATTTGCGCGCCCGGACAGGTGCAAGCCCTGGCCAATGCCAAGAAGCAGGCTCTGGCCTATTATGCCGGGAAATACCACGATGCGGACGTCCAGGTCAAAGTCGCCTCCCGGGGCGATCACATGGAAGCCGATGTGAGCAAAAACGGCATGCTGGTCGACAGGCTTTCAATCCGCGGCAAGAACATTACCGAGCACCGCACCGGCGTTGGGGCGTGGATATTTTACCTGCTGAGCAATGTCTGAGCCGCGCCACGAGCGCGGGAGAAAGAGAGGAGAACTGAAATGAAGACCATCGTTAGATCGACAATTTACAATTGCTGGCGCAGGTTCCGTGCCGAGGGAAGAATTGATGCGAAAGCGGAGCGGACTCCGGCCGACCTGGATAAGTTCCTCGAATACTTCAACTTCTTTTTCAATTGATCGGAGCCGGCCATGACGAACAGTGAGCCAAACGCCGGAGCCATCGAGATGGACACCAGCCTCTTCGGCCCGGTGCATTGCTACCGGGCCGGACCCCGGCAAACCGCCTGTCCTTGATCCCCTGCGAGCGCTAAGAAATTTGGGCTGCTGCTTCGCGAAAAAGGCGAGGCGGGCGGTAAAGGAGTATTTCGCCTTCCAGCCGGTGCGGGCTGAAGCGCGTGAGCAGATCGAGTTAATTTCTTCCAATTACAAATATTTTTGGAGGAGGTACTTACAATGAGCAGCCTTCAGTTTCCCCATCCACGCATTTCTTCGAGTCCGAGTTGGAAGTGGCTCATTCTCACCACGGTCCTGATCGGCGCCACCATGTCGGCCCTGGACGTGAGCATCGTCAACGTGGCGATGCCGACGCTCAAAACCACCTTCGGCGTCTCCATGGCGGTCATCGAGTGGGTGGCCATGGCCTACATGCTGACACTCACCATTTTCCTGCCCTTCTTTGGAAGGCTCGCCGACATGTTCGGCAGGTCGAAGCTTTACAATATCGGTTTTGTGGTCTTTTCAGTGGGCTCGTTTTTCTGCGGGTGGGCCGACACGGCCGCCTTCATGATCGGAGCGCGCGTTCTCCAGGCGGTCGGGGCCGGCCTTCTGCAGGCCAACTCGGTGGCCATCATCACCCAGGCCTTCCCGGCGCATGAGCGCGGCAAGGCCATCGGCATCCAGGGCGCGGTCCAGGCGATCTCCATGTCGATCGGCCCCTTTGTGGGCGGCATCCTGATCGCCGCCGTGGGCTGGCGGGCCATCTTTTACGTGAACCTCCCCATCGGTCTCCTGGGAACCATCGCCGCTCTCTTCATCCTGCCCCAAAATCAGCCGCAGAAGAAAGAGAAGATCGACTACCTGGGAACGGCCTTTTTCGCGAGCGGGCTGGCGTTCATCGTGCTCGCCTTCAACGAGGGCGTGAAGCTCGGCTGGGGCTCGCCGACCATCCTGACCTATTTCGCTTCCGGGATCGTGCTGATGACCGCGTTCGTCATCACCGAGCTCAAGGTCGCATACCCCCTGATCGACCTCAAGCTGTTCAAGAACCCCACCTTCGCCCTGGGGAACCTGACCGGCATGATGTCCTATTACGTCCTGTTCGCTGCCTTGTTCCTGCTGCCCTTTTATTTCCAGAGGGTCCTGGGCTACAGCGTCGCCCTCACCGGGTCGCTGCTGACCCCCATTCCGCTGGCCATGGGGATCGTCGCCCCGTTTGCCGGCTCGATCTCGGACAAGTATGGGCCGAGGCTGATGACCTCTTCGGGGATGCTGGTTTCCGCGCTTTCCTGCCTCGCCCTCATGTTCATGGGGCAGACGGCTCACCTGCCCGTCTTGCTGGCGGTTCTGGTCCTCCTGGGAATTGGAATGGGATTGTTCACCCCCCCGAACAACAGCGCGATCATGGGCGCCGCTCCCAAGGAGAAGCTGGGGGTGGCCGGCGGCATCCTGAACATGATGCGCTCCCTTGGGCTCATCTTCGGAGTCGACATCTCCGGCGTGATCTTCACCAGCCT
>JAJYKH010000134.1 GCA_021788685.1 Deltaproteobacteria bacterium
CGCTGTCCAGACCACCCCGGTCTCGTTGTTGGCGCCGATGAGGGTCACCAGGCAGGTATCCGGGCGGATGGCCCCGGCCAGCCGGTCGAGATCGAGGCCGCCGTTGCCGTCCACCGGCAACAGCTCCAGCTCGTACCCGAACCGCTCCCGCAGGAAGCGGAGGGGCTGGAGCACCGAGTCGTGCTCCACCTGGGAGGAAATGAGATGGCGGCGGCCGGGAAAGGCCGCCACCGCGGACCAGATGGCGGTGTTGTTCGCCTCGGTGCCGCCGCTGGTGAAGACCACCCGGCCAGGGGCGCTGCCGAACAGGGCCGCGACCTGGGCTCGGGCCTGCTCCACCCCGTCCCGGGCGATCTCGCCCTCCAGGTGGGCGCTCGATGGATTGCCGAACCGCTCGGCGAGATAAGGAGCCATCGCCGCCCGCACCCCGGGATCGATGGGCGTGGTGGCGTTGTTGTCCAGGTAGATCCTTTTCACAGTTCAGATTCTACCAGATTTGCCGAATTTTCAGGCGGGTGTTTTTCGATCCGCAACAAGTCCGCCTCGGGGCCGATGGCTAAGCAAAAATCATCAGATCCAAGGCGCTCGTGGCGAGGAGTGAGGCGTACGCCCGTACGCCGCAGCGACGGGATCACGCAGCGCAACGCAGGAGCTGGCGATTTTCGCGACGCCATCAGATCTCAAGCATCCGGTCGAGCGCGAGCTTCGCCTTCTCTGCGATCGCGGACGGGACGGTGATCCGGTTGACCACCTCGCCCCTGGCCAGGTGATCGAGCACCCAGAGCAGGTAGGCGGGCTTGATCCGGTACATGGTGGAGCAGAGGCACTGGAAGGGGGCGAGCAAATGGATCTCCTTGTCCGGGAATTCGTGCCGGAGCCGGTTCACCAGGTTGATCTCGGTGCCGATGGCCCAGCTTGACCCGGCCGGGGACTCGGCCACCGCCTTGATGATCCCCTCGGTGGAGCCGTACTTGTCCGCCAGCCGCACCACCTCGTGGCGGCACTCGGGATGGACGATGACCTTGATGTCCGGGTCCTTCTGCCGCCACGCGGTCACGTGGGCGGCGGTGAAGAGCATGTGGACGTTGCAGTAGCCGTCCCAGAGGATGACCCGGGCCTTCTGCAGCCGGGCGGGGGTGTTGCCGCCCAGGGGCTTGGCCCGGTGCCAGACCACGACCTCGTCGTCCGGAATGCCCAGGGCATACGCCGAGTTGCGCCCCAGGTGCTCGTCGGGGAAGAAGAAGACCTTCTCCCCTCGCCCCAAGGCCCAGGTGAGCACCCGCTCCGCGTTTGAGGAGGTGCAGACGGAGCCGCCCCGCTCCCCCACGAAAGCCTTGATTTTGGCCGTGGAATTGACGTAGGTGATGGGCACGATCCGGGCGCCCTCGGCCACCCCGGTGAGCTCCTGCCAGGCCCATTCCACGTCCTCGATGGCGGCCATGTCCGCCATGGGGCAGCCCGCCCGCAGGTCGGGGAGGATGACCTTCCGGGTGCCGCCGGTGAGGATGTCGGCCGACTCGGCCATGAAGTGGACCCCGCAGAAGACGATGAATTCCCGCTCCTGGGCAAGGGCCGCCTCCCGGGCGAGCTTGAGGGAATCGCCGGTGAAGTCGGCGAACTTGTAAACGCTGTCCTGCTGGTAGTGGTGGCCGAGGATAAGCAGCCGGTCGGCCAGCGCCCGCTTGCGGGCGGCGATCCGCTCCTCCAGGGTTTGTTCCTGTTCTTCGAGATACGCCGGCCCGATGTCGGCCTGTTGCAGTGGATTCATGTCGGATCGCTTCGTGGGTTGGCCCGGGCGGGGAGGTGGCCGCGTTCGCGGCCCTGCCCGGCCGGATGGCCGGGAGGGCCCGGGTTTGGTTCAGGAGGGGAAGGCTCTGGAGGGCTTACTGCACTCCTTCCCGCAGTTCCGTTTCCGGCGGCAGCTTGGGCCCCTGCCGCCTCTTGCGCTGGAGCTCTTTCAGCTGCAGCCCCAGGGTATCGAAGGCCTCCACCAGGAGGGCCGGCACTTTTTCGCCCCTGCGCTTCACCACCGCGGTGTCGTTCGGCACCGAGGCCACCACCAGAACCTGATAGCCCCCGGCCTTGTGGTGGGAGGTCTCCTCCACGGAGACCCGGAGATGATGGACCAATCCGGGGTGATGGCGGGTCAGCCGCTCCCGCTCCTCCTCGATTTTCTCCTGCCAGGATTTCCGGATGTCCAGGTTGCGTCCTTCGACTTGCAGTTCCATCGAGCTCCTCCAGTGCGTGCTTGCGGTTTTCCCTCCGGCCAACCGGCCGGAAGGGCTCTCCAAAGGAAAGCCGTCACCGAATCCGCCCCTGCTGCCGGCCCCGGCCGGCATCCGGCGGCCCGATGACCGCCTTTCAATTGGGAGCTTTCAGAACTCGTGCCTCCATCTGTCATGTCGAGTCGCCACCAGGCGTTCCTCGATGACCATGGTTTTATATAGCCACGCTTTCCGCCGGCTTGCAACGGAAACGTTCACAAAAAACTACATCGACTTGCTCAAGAGGCGAAGCGGCTCCGCACGGCCGCGATCCGGGCGAGAGAGGCTGCAATGCGGGAGGGAGGGATGCGGCCGGCCGCCGCTGCCAGCTTCTCGCGGGCGCGGCGCACCTTGCCGTGATCGTGGCAGATGAGGAGAAGGTCGGCCCCTGCCTCGAAGGCCCGCAGGGCAGCCTCGTCCAGGGGTCCCTCCTTTTCGATGGCCCCCATTTCGAGGTCATCGGTGACGATCACCCCCGTAAAACCGATCTCCTCCCGGAGGAGGCCGGTGAGGATGGGCCGGGAGAGGGTGGCGGGCCACTCCGGATCGAGGGCCGGGTAGAGAGTGTGAGAGGTCATGATGGCGGCCGCTTCGGCGGCCGCCTCCCGGAACGGGGGAAGGTCCAGACGCCGGAGCTCAGGCAGCGACCGGTCCACCCGGGGCAGCCGCTCGTGAGGGTCGAGGACCGCCGCCCCCAGGCCGGGAAAATGCTTGCCGCAGGCGGCGACGCCCTCATCCTGCATGGCGCTGATGACGACCCGGCCCAGGCGGGCGACCTCCCCGGGGTCCTCACCCAGGGCGCGCCGCTCCATGAAGCAGCCCTTGCCGGCGGGACAGACGTCAAGCACCGGGGCCAGGTTCATGTTGACCCCGATCTCCCGCAGCTCCCGGGCACAGGTGCGGCCATAGTCGGTGAGGGCCCGCCACGGGTCGGCCGCGGCGGCCAAGACCCGGGCGTCGGGGAACTGGGTGAACGGAGGGGGCAGGCGGGTGACGGTCCCCCCCTCCTGGTCGATGGCGATGAGGGGGGCGGGCAGGCCGGCCGCCAGGCAGGCCGCCCGGAGGTCGCCGCAGAGCCGGCGCAGCTGATCGGGTTCGGCCACGTTCCGCTTGAAGAGGATGAAGCTGCCGACCCGCAGCTCTTCAATGAGCTCCTGGGTGGAGCCGTCCAAGGCGGTGCCCGGGAGACCGGCCATGAACAGGCCGCCGATTTCTGGTTTCTTCAAAGGGACCTCCTGACGAGCAATCTCTCGGCGGATCATCGATTCAATTCAAGGACATCGACATCGTAAGGGCGAAAAATTTTGCCCTTACCCTCGCGTGCGGTAAGCAACCGGATCCTTCACCCCGGCCTCGGCAAAGCCCTTGAGCCGCAGGCGGCAGGCGTCGCAGGCGCCGCAGGCCCGCCCCTCGGCGTCCGGATCGTAGCAGCTGTGGGTGAGCCCGTAATCCACCCCCAGGGCCAGCCCCTTCCGGATGATCTCTTTTTTGGAGAGATGAAGGAGCGGCGCCCGGATGACGAACCGCCGCCCCTCGACCCCCGCCTTGGTCCCCAGGTTGGCCGTGGTCTCGAAGGCGGCCAGGAACTCGGGCCGGCAGTCGGGATAGCCGGAGTAGTCGAGGGCGTTCACCCCGATGAAGATCTCCCCCGCCCCCAAGGTCTCCGCCCAGGCCACGGCATGGGCCAGGAAGATGGTGTTCCGGCCCGGCACGTAAGTGACCGGAATGGCCCTTTCCATCTCCTCGTAGGCCCGGCCCTTGGGCACCTCCAGATCGGCGGTCAGGGCCGAGCCGCCGATGCGGTCGAGATCGAGGCGCAGCACCAGGTGCCGTTCGGCCCCCAGCCGCCCCGCAACGGCGGCGGCCCGGGCCAGCTCGATCGACTGCCGCTGCCCGTAGGCGAAGCTCAGGCAGAAGCAGCGGCGCCCCTCGGCGCGGGCAATGGCCAGGGTGGTGGTGGAATCGAGGCCGCCGCTCAGGAGCACCACGGCCTTGCGGGAGGGATCGTCGATCGTTGTCATTTCTTCGAAAGCGCTTGTACCGCCGACGCAAAATGCCGGCTTGCAATTCCTGATCGAATGTCATTAATTGTGAGCGGTCGGGGAAAACGCCCTTTCCAAATCGTTGTCAGCGAAACGGCGGCATTGCCTTATGCTGATAGCTGAAAACTATGCCCGATAAACCCCATTCCGGCAAGGATTCATCCCGCCCCCGGGCGGTGGCCCTGCGCTACGATCGCAGCCGGGACCAGGCCCCGGTGGTGATCGGCAAGGGGGCCGGTCTGCTCGCCGAGCGGATCATCGCCCTGGCCCGGGAGCACAACATCCCCATCCACGAGGACGCCGACTTGGTGGAGATTCTTTCCCTCATCGACCTCCATGCCGAGATCCCGCCCGCCACTTACGCGGTGGTCGCCGAGATCCTCGCCTTCATTTACCGCTCCAACCAGAGCTTCCTCCCGAAGTGAGCCCCGGGCGGAAGCCGCAGCTTCCAGTTTCCCTTCCGCCTTTCGAGCATCCCCCATTCCCGCTTTTCTGGGAAAAAAATGCCGGCCGATTCAACGCCGCTTGCTGGCTCCCGAGAATGGACCCCGGCCCCTTCTCCTGTTTTCCGTTGCCCCATGCCTCTTCCGGTGCTGGGTAATCCGTGGCACAGGGTTTGCTTTACTCCCATGGCAAACCTCAACGACCAAGGGAGCGAGATGTTCGCCACCAACCGCCTCGGACTGGTCCAAAGTCTGGAAACCATGCGGCTCCAGACGGAAAAGCTCAATCAGATCAGCAACAATCTGGCCAACACGGATACCCCCGGCTACAAGAAGGACATCGTGGCCTTCCAGGAAATGCTTACCCGCGCCGCCGACGGTGGTCAAAGAATTGGCAGGGGGATCAAAATCGCCACCGACTTCCAGCCGGAGCAGATGGAGGAGACCGGGAACCCCCTCCATGTGGCCATTGCCGGCGATGGCTTCTTCCGCATCCAGACCCCGCAGGGCATCCGCTACACCCGGGACGGCAATTTCACCCTCAGTGCCGATAATCAGCTGGTCACCCAGGACGGAAACCAGGTTCTGGGGGAGGGCGGCCCCATCCAGCTGGGCCCTGGCACCGTGACCATCGACGCCCAGGGCGGAATCCACATGGGGGACCAGACGGTCGCCAAGCTGGCGATCGTCTCCTTCGCCAACAAGCAGGCCCTGGAAAAAGAGGGGAAAAACCTGCTCCGCCTGAAAGACCAAGGGACCTCCGAGGAGCCGCCGGCAAGCTTTTCCGTCCGCCAGGGATATCTCGAGACCAGCGGGGTGGAGCCCATGTCGGAGATGATCGCCATGATCGAGCTGAGCAGGTCCAGCGAAAGCGAGCAAAAAATGATTCATGCCATTGACAGCCTGGACGGGATGGCCGTCGGCCAAGTTGGCAAACTGGCCGGCTGATCCGTCCGCCCATTAAGGAGGTTTCCCCATGATCCGCGCACTCTACACCGCCCGCACCGGCATGATGGGCCAGCAGCTGCAGCTGGACGCAGTCTCCAACAACCTCGCCAACGTCAACACCGCCGGCTTCAAGAAGAGCCGGGTCCAGTTCGAAGACCTGTTCTACCAGGAAGTCCAGGCCGTGGGAGTGGACACCGTCAACGGCAACCAGGTGCCCACCGGCATCCAGGTGGGCATGGGCAGCAAGCCCGCCGCCGTCGAGAAGATCTTCACCCAGGGCGATCTCGCCGAAACCGGCAACGATCTCGACTGGGCCATCCAGGGCCCCGGCTTCTTCAAGGTGGTGCACAACGGCCAGGAGTACTACACCCGGGCGGGGATGTTCAAACGGGACAGCGACGGCTATATCGTCACCTCCGAGGGCGACCGGCTCCAGCCCGAGTTCGCCATTCCCCCCGAAACGGCCACCCTCACCATCGATCAGGACGGCCTGCTGACCGCCAAGGACGCCAACCAGAACATCCTGGCCTCGACCCAGGTGACCTTGTTCACCTTCATGGATCCCGCCGGGCTGGAGAGCGAAGGGGGCAACCTCTACATGGCCACTCCGTCCTCCGGGGATCCCATCGAGAACAACCCAGGGGTGAAGGGCACCGGCACCATCATGCAGAAGTACATGGAAACCTCCAACGTGGACATCACCGAGGAGCTCATCAACCTGATCACCACCCAGCGGGCCTACGAGGTGAACTCCAAGGCGATCCAGACCGCCGACCAGCTCATGCAGATTAGCAACAGCCTGAAGCAGTCGTAGGAATGAAAAAATGATCCGCGCCATGTTGATACTGCCCCTCGTCGCCATGATCTTCCTTCTTCCCTTGATGGCCGTAGCCGAGGAGCGCCAGCCGAGGATCCTCGGAGGGGAGGAGCTCGCGGCCATCTTTCGGGAGATCGTCCTCGCCGACGCCTCCTTTCCGGCCAAGGACCTGGAGATCACGGGGTTCACCGCGGAGCCCTCCACCCTCATGATTCCGGCCGGCGCCGTCGGTTACCGGCTGATCAACCAGGTCCACGGCGAGCACCTGGGGCGCAAGGGCCTGCAGGTGGCCATCCTAGTCGACGGCAAGGAGTTCGGCACCGTCCGGATGCAGGGCGACCTGAAGCTCTTCGGGGAGGTGGCCTGCGCCGCCAAGGCCATGCCGCGGGATACCGTGCTCTCCGCGGATGACATCAACGTCGTCCGGCGAGACATCACCTTCCTCGGCGCCGGGGTGGTCACCGATGCCAAGGCGGTGGTCGGCAAGAGGCTGCGGGTCTCCGTGCAGCCGGGAGCGATTCTTTACAATCGCAATATCGAGGAAGTGCCGCTGGTCCAGCGGGGCGATCTGGTCACCATCGTGGCCCGCTCCGGGCAGCTCGAGGTCACCGCCCCGGGGCAGGCCCGCAACGCTGGCGCCAGCGGGGACTTGATCCCGGTCAAGAACCTCATGAGCCGGAAGATCATCCAGGCCAAGGTGCAGCAGCCGGGACTGGTCGAGGTCGAGTTCTAATGGACAATGGGTAATGGACAGGTGACAATGAAAACCCGTTA
>JAJYKH010000135.1 GCA_021788685.1 Deltaproteobacteria bacterium
TCCTTTGCGGTTCCATCCTGACTGCCGGGCCCTCTCTTGCCGGCATCCAGGGTGAGACTGGAAAGAGAGCCCCTGCGGTGGAGAAAAAGGCCGCGGTTTCAGCCTCCGCCGACAAGGCAGATGCCGTCAAGGCGGCCGAGGAGATGCGGAAAAACGCGGAAGAGGCCAAAAAGCTGGTGGTGGCGCGGGTCAACGGGGCGGGCATTTCCATGTTCGATCTCGTCCGGATGATGAACCGGATCGCTCCCAGGTATGTCCAGCCCGATGAAAAAGTTTCAGCAGAGCAGACGGTCAAGATCAAAAAGAAAGCCCTCGATCTGTTGATCTTTGAAGAGATGGCCATCCAGGCATCGTATAACCAGAAGCTTGCCGTAGAGCCCAGGGATATCGACAAGGTGATCTCCCAAGTGAAGGAGAACCTGGGCAGCGAGCAAGCCTATCGGAATTACCTGAAGCAGCTGGACCTGACCGAAGATCAGCTTAAAAAACAGATCGAGCGCAGCCGCCGGCGGGAGCTGATCACGGCCAAGGAGATTTACGGCAAGGTGAAGGTGTCTGACGACGAAATCGGGAAAGAGTATGACAAGCTTAAAAAAGAAGGCAAGCTGCGCACCGCCGATGATTTCGTGGTGCAGGAAATTCTCCTGATGAGTGGCAAGGATGAGAAAGAGGTTCGCAAGCGCGCCGGAGAATTGCTGGCTGAGGCCAAAAAGAACAAGGGTAATTTCGGCCCTATGGTCCTGGACGGCACCTTCATCACCAGGCGGATGAATATCACGAAGGAACGGTATCCGATCATTTATCAGCAAATGAAGAAGATGAAAATCGGGCAGCTGAGCAAGGTCGTCAAGGACGGCGGCACCTATCACATCTTCAAGGTCGTGAAGAAAGATCCCGCTCACGATCTGAGCCTCAAGGAGGCCCGCGGGTATATCGAGAACCGCCTGCGCGAGCCGGCCCAGGAGGCCCGGAAGGTCGCCTGGGAGGAGGAGCTCAAAAAGAACGCCAAGATCGAGATCCTGCTCGATCAGGTCGAGGCGCAGTTGAAAAAAAAGGCGGGGGCGTGAATGGATTTCGGTTTTTGAAGTGGGATTTTTGAAGTTGAAATCAAAAATCATCAATCAAAAATCAAAAATACCGTCGGCCTTTCTTGCTGCCGCCCTCCTGGGACTCTCCCTTGCCGCCCCGGGGCGGTTGTCCGCGGGCGGGGGGGAGGAAGCAAAGCCGGCCCTCGCCCTGGCCGACTGCGACAAGTGCCATCCGGCGGTGGTCCGCCGGATCGCCACGTCCGGGAAGGCGCATGGCTCGAAGGTCACCTGCCTCGATTGCCACCGGGGGCATCCGCCCGCGGTCGCTCACATCATTCCCCAGTGCGGGCAGTGCCACTCGGGACGGCCGCATTTCGAAACAGGAGACTGCCTGCAATGCCATCGCGATCCGCACGCCCCCCTCGAGCTGCAGTTGAGCAAGAAGCTCACCGGGCCGTGTCTGACATGCCATCCAGAGCCCGGCCGCCAGATGGAGGCCTCGCCGAGCTTTCACCGGAAACTGGCCTGCACGGCCTGCCACAATCGGCACGGGCAGATTCCCGAATGCCTCCGGTGCCACAAGCCGCATGCCGCCGGCCAGGGCAACGCGGTCTGCAAATCCTGCCATCCGGCGCATGCGCCGCTTGCCGTCGCCTTCAGCCCGCAAACGCCCTCCGAGTACTGCGGGGAATGCCACCCCGGGCCCTTCGGTCTTCTGGCCGCCACCACCACCAAGCACCGGGCCGTGCCTTGCGTCCAATGCCACCCTGGCCGGCATAAGCACATTCCGGCCTGCAGTGATTGCCACGGGCAGCCCCATGCGGCAATCATCCATGCCAAATTCCCCGTCTGCGGCGATTGCCACGGCAAGGCCCATGACCTGACCTCCGCCATGCCCAATACACGCCGGCCGCGGGCGGACCATCAGGGTCGTGACGAGTGACAAGTGACGAATGACAAGATGGCGTCGCAAAAGGCCGATCTACTGGGTTGCGGCGGGTCGCGAAATGCTCGACGTCCCACAGGTACGCCTCCGCTTTCGCACACCAACCGCGCGTGTATATCGGCTTTTGCGCTTAGCCATCCGGATGCAGGATTCGACTTTTTGCGAAATTATCACAAGTTGAGAAGCAGGAATCCTTACTGTTATTTTCCTGGAGGAACGACAAGTGACAATCTCAAAGCCGGACTCAAGAATCGAGGGGCTCTTACTCGTTGCTTGTCACTCGTTGCTCGTCACCTGTTTTTTTTTGGCCTTTGCACAGCCGGTCCGGGCCAACACCTGCCTTGGCGAGTGCCATGCCGACATCGCGAAGGTGGCCGACCGTCACGCGCCGGTGGCGGAAGACTGCCTTTCCTGCCACCGGCAAACGGCCGGCAACCATCCCGCAGCCAAGGGAAACGAATTTTCCCTGGCCGCCGCCGGCCCCGCGCTCTGTTTCAAATGCCATGATCCTTTGCCCCAAGGCAAGCAGCATGCGCCCGTGGCCGAGGGGAAGTGCACGGCGTGTCACGACCCGCACGGCGGCTCGGGGCGGGCCCTGCTCGCAACCTCCGGTGCCCCGCAGAACCAGCGGGAGGTCTGTTTCCGCTGCCACCCCCGGGAGAGGTTCTCGAAGCCCTTCCCGCACGGCCCGGTGGCCATGGGGGCGTGCACCGTCTGTCATGATCCGCATGCCTCGGCCAATCCCGCCCTGCTTCGCAAGAGCGGCCGGAAGATCTGCCTCGGGTGCCATGCCGATTTCGCCCAGGGGCTCCGGAAAGCCGCCTTCGTCCATTCGGCCGTGAAGGAAAAGGAATGCACGACCTGCCACGAGCCGCACGGCGGCGACAAGCCGGCCCTGCTCAAAGAGGACATGCGCGAGCTCTGCTTCGGGTGCCACCAGGACATCAAGGAGCTCGTCGAGCGGGGGAAGAGCCGCCATGAGCCCATCTCCGGCGAAGGCTCGTGCGGCAGCTGTCACCTGGTCCACTACGGTGACCACCCGAACCTTCTGTTCAAAGAGGAAAAAGCCCTCTGCCTCCAGTGCCATGGCGGCGGGAACGGAGCCCCCCCGGCTGGGGGCCGGGACATCGAAAAGGAAATCAGCGGCAAGAAGTATCTGCACGGTCCTCTGGCCGAGGGCAAGTGCACCCCCTGCCACGATCCGCACGCCTCCCGGTTCGCCTCCCTGCTCAAGGGCGAGTATCCCGGCACCTTCTACGCCGGATATCGCGAGGGCTTGTATGATTTCTGCTTCGGCTGCCACGATAAAAATCTGCTCAAGGAGGGATCGACTGCCACCGGATTCCGGGACGGCACGCGGAACCTTCACGCCCTGCACGTGGTCCGGGACGTGAAGGGGAGAACGTGCATGGCGTGCCATGCCCCCCACGCGAGCGACAGCGCCAAGCTGATCACCAAGGAAGGCGTTCCCTTCGGCTCCTGGCGGGTGCCTCTGCGGTTCGAGAAGACGGACACCGGCGGAAGCTGCGCGCCGGGCTGCCACCGGAAGATGGAATATAAACGGAAGTAGGATTATTGAAGCAAGATTTGAAGTGAAAGGCCGGCCAATCCGAGTTGAGGTGCCCTTGATGGTTGCAGGTAACAATCAAAAATCAAAAATCGACAATCAAAAATTGGCCCTCGCCTTCCTGTGCCCCCTCATCCTGCTCGCGGGCTGTGCGGACCCGGTCTCCCGCCATCATACCCTTTCGACATTTTTCGACGGGGTGCCGAACCTCCCGCCGGTCGAGCAGCTCTGCGAGGAGTACATGGGAGACGAGTACAAGGAATTCTATGCCGCGCTCGATGCCAAGCGGAAGGAAGGGGGAGGGGAGGGCGAGAGCCACGCGATCGTGTCGCGCCACCCACCGTTCGCCCAAAAGAAGTGTACCGGTTGTCACGACTTCAAGGCCTCCAACATGCTCCTGCGCCCGGCCGACCAGCTCTGCGGCATGTGCCACAAGGACTTCATCAAAGGCCCGTTCGTCCATGGCCCGGTTTCGGTGGGGGACTGCCTGGCCTGTCATGTGCCGCATGATTCGCCTTATCCGTTCTTGCTGCAGAAATCCAAGAACGAGATCTGCCAGAAGTGCCATACCGAGCCCAGGGTGGCGGCCGGGATGCACAAGCAGGTGATCAGCCACGGCATGCAGTGCGTGGACTGCCACAACCCGCATAGCGGGAACGTGCGGTATTTCCTGCAATGATGGGCGTCGCACAAAGTCCGATCTACGGCGTTGCCCTTGTATATCGAACTTTGTGCTTAACCTCTTGGTCTGGGTGGTGGCTGCGAGACTATCCTGCCATGAGGAACCGGCGGTTTTTGTTGTCAGCTTGCAACGGTATTGATAATCTCTGGAAACGCGGGGGAAAAATGGATCGGCAACTTTCCGGCTGGGCCTGCGTCCTGCTCCTGGGCGGGTTGATCATGTGGCCGGCCGTGGTCGCGGCTGCGGACTGTACGACGGCCGAGTGCCATCAGGGAATGGCCGGGCAGAAGGTCCACCCGGGCGACATGGATTGCGAGAGCTGTCATAAGGCCCCCGCGGGGACCCATCCGGGGGGCGGGAAAGTGGGGATAGACGGCATGTGCACCTCCTGCCACACCATTGCCGAGAAAGTCGCGCACCCGCATGCCCCGGTTGCGGCGGGCGATTGCACCGTCTGCCACGATCCGCATCGGGATACCCCCAATCTCCTGCGGGCCAGTGAGGCGGAGCTGTGCCTCTCCTGCCATGCCGGGATCACTGGGCCGGATACGGCCGAGCGCCATGGGCCCATCCGGGAGGGCGCCTGCAGCCCATGCCATCAGGCGCACGGCTCAGACAATTCCGGACTCCTGACCCAGCCTTTTCCCGACGAGCTGTTCGTGGGCTATGACGACAAGGCGTACGCGCTCTGTTTCTCGTGTCACGACCGCAACCTGCTCCGCTTCCCGGACACCTCGTTTGCCACGGGTTTCCGGGATGGGGAGCGGAACCTCCATTACCTGCACGTCAACAAAACCAAGCGGGGGCGGAGCTGCAGGCTCTGCCACATGGCTCACGCGTCCGCCCAGCCCAAGCTGATGGCGGAAACCGTGAATTTCGGGAATTGGGCGCTCCCCCTCAATTTCCGGAAAACCGAAACGGGTGGCTCCTGCGCCCCCGGGTGTCACCGGGAGGCCTCCTACGATCGCAACTCGGGGGCCAAGGTCGAGCCGAAATGATCGCGGGCGCTCCCGATTTTATCTCAACAGCACAAGGAATCGGCCGATGATAAGGGAGAAGAGAAGCCACAAGCGGCAAGCCAAGCCGGCGGAACCCATGATCCGCTACGAAATCCAGGGGGAATTCAACCCCGGGGTGGGCGGGCGAACGGCGGTGATCACCGATCTCAGCCCAAGCGGCATGGGGCTGTTCACCAATGAGCCCCTCGAGCTCGGCCAGGTCCTGAGGTTCATCGGCGGCGACCAGAGCGGGGTTTCCGGCCAGGGCCAGGTGATCTGGACGGCGGATTCGCCGGAAGGGCGACGGGTCGGGATCAAGTTCATTTAAGATTGGATTTTTGACTGCCGATTTTTGATTTTGGAAAATCTCCACTTCAAAATCAAAATCAGGTTACTGGGCCGTGCGATAGGGCATTGCGTGGAACTTCATGGTCTTGGGGTAGCTCCTCTTTTCGCCTGCCCGCAGGTTGAACAGCCAGGCATAATAGATGTTGGCCATGCTTTCCCCTGCGGTCCAATACCCCTGGGGCCGCACGTTCTTGAAGCCCTGCCCGTCGAGCCAGGCGACCGGATCTGTTTTGGTGGGGGGCTCGAGTTGGCGCAGCTGCTCGGTGCCGGCAAGGAGCCAATCCCGGTAGGAGCCCGTGTAGCCTTCGCAGATGAATGGGCTCTTGTCGCTGTCGAACCGGCGCACCGCTTCCTGGGCTTCCTCCCAGCTCAGCTTGCCGAAGCAGTCGGCGTCGGCCAGCCACATGAGACCGGTGAGATTGTCGGTGATCGTGCCGTCGGGGTTAGGGGTGAAACGGGGCAGGGAGGCGCCGATGACTTCCTTGGGGAGCCTGGTCTCCGCCGCCGGGGTCCGCAGCCATTCGGAGGTTTGCGGGAGGCGGCTTCCCGCCGGTGCCTCCGGGCGAACCAGCCAGGCGGCTGCTTTTGCCGTCTTGTCCAGGGGGCGGGTGTCGCCGAAAAGGGGGTGCACCGCCCAGGCCTGTGCCGGTGAGGCGGCCGTGGTGGAGGAGCTCCAGCAGTAGGAGTTTGCGATCCCGGTCAAAGAGGCGTCCGGCGGCAGAGCGGGGTAGTCCCGCCGGTAATCGATCAGGCTCTGCAGCTCCCGGCGGTTGGGCAGCCGCCAGCCGGCAGCCTTCCCCGGTGCCGCTCCGGAAGGATTGGCCAGGGCCAGCGCCTCCTGCCAAGTCAACCCGGGGTGCGCGCCCGTCTTCCAGATCAGGCCGGTTTCCCGGTCGCTGACGGTTCCGTCCCCGTTGGCCGCGAACCGGGGCAGGGAGGCCTTTTTGGCTTTTTCCTGCTCCCGGGGTGCCGCTTTTGCCCGGCGCACCGGCCAGACGCCATGGGCGGAGCTCTTCGCCGCATAATCCACCGCCCCGGCGCCGAATTCCACCAGCCACCCATCATACGCGTTGGCGGCTGGCGTCGCCGACCAGTAAGCCGCAGGCTGGACGTTGACGAAGCCGGCATGGGCAAGCCAATCCGCCTGGCGGGGTGCGTTGAGGTTGGTCAGACCTTCGAGCTCCCGGACCTCGGGCAGCCGCCAATCGTCATAATTGGCTGTGTATTCGCTGCAGGTTGATGCGGCGGCCCGGCTGTTGAGCCCGTTCACCTCGGCCTCGGCGTCGCTCAGGTTGGCGGTGCCCAGGCAGCCGGCGTCCTTGAGCCACGCGAGGCCGCTCAGGGAATCGGTGATCGTGCCGTCGCCGTTGTCCTTGAAACGGGGGGAGGGCCAGGCGGTCCCTGCCTGGAGATCGCCGTCCTGCCCGGTGCCGGCGCAGGCGATCTCCGCGCCCGCCTCATCGTAACAGCGCGCCTGATTGATCACCTCGGCCGCGGCCGTGCCGGGAAGCCCCGGCGAAAAGATCACCACCAAAAGGAGCACTGAAAGAAAACGCTTTCCGGCCATCATTCTCTCCTTGGCTCATGGG
>JAJYKH010000136.1 GCA_021788685.1 Deltaproteobacteria bacterium
CGTCGCGGCAGACCCGTTCGTGGTCCGCCGCGCCCAGGTCCGCCGGGGGAAGGAGGCCGGCCGCCCGGGCCAGGGCCAGCCGCTCCTCGGGCGGTTGGCCCTCCAGGTGGCGGTCGAGAAGATCGGCAGTCAGCCGGTAGCGGTCGAGCCCCTCGATCCGCAGGGGCTCCCGGTCGGGCAGCTCCTCCCGCGGCGGTTCCAGCCGGAGGCCCAGCCGCTCCTCGCAGAAGAAGCGAGCCGGGTGGGCGAGGAACCGGCACAGCGCGTCGAGGCCGACCCGCCCATGCTTCGGCGGGGGGGCGAGGGGCGCTCGGAGGAGCGGCCCCTCGGGCCGGCGGGGGCCGAGAAGGGCCGCCGCCGCCTCCCGGTTCTCCGGTTCGTAGCTAAACAGGTCCCCTTCTGCCGTGAAATAGGCCGGATGGAAGGGCTGGAGCCGGTGGCGGACCACCAGCCGCTCGCGCAGCCCTTGTCCCTGGCCGTAGCCCCGCTCCAGCTCATCCAGCAGCTCGCTCACCAGGACCGAGGGAGGCAGCTCGGAGCCGTCCCGGGCGGACTGGCCCACGTAGCTCGCCACGAACCGCTCCCGGGCGGAGAGCAGCGCTTCGAGGAAGAGGTAGCGGTCGTCGAGCCGCCGGGAGCGGTCGCCCCGCCGGGGCTCCCGGGCCATGAGGTCGAAGGCCGCCGCCGGGGCCGTCCGGGGGAAGGCGGTGTCGTTCATGCCCAGGAGCCAGATCACCTTGAAGGGAATGGCCCGCATGGGCAGCATGGCGCAGAAGGTGACCCCGCCCGCCAGGAAGCCGAAGGGGGAGGCCTCCTCGGAAAACACGGCGGCGAGATGGGCCCGCACCGTGTCGATCCCCACCGGCCCGGTGAAGCCGGCCCGCTCCTGCTGGCGGGCGAGGTCGAGAACGGTCTGGCGGAGGTGGAGGAAGTCCCGGCCCTGCTCCTCGTCGGGCTGGAAGAAGCGGTCGAGCAGCCCCAGCAGCCGCTCCGACCAGCCGGCGAGGCCGGCGGGCGTTCCGAGCGGCCGGAGGGCGGCGAACAGGGTTTCGCCGAAGTCGAGGAACCGGCCGAGCACGGCCGTCTCCCCCCCTTCCAGGCCGTCCACCGGCAGGAGGCCCCGGAACAGCCGCTCGCCATCACCCGCGCAGGCGTAGCCGAGGAGGAGCCGGTCGAGCCCGGCCCGCCAGGAATGGTCGGCAAAACCGGGGAGCCCCAGCCGGCGGCGGCACTCGCCGTCGTACCCCCAGCGGATGGCCGCCTTCTCCACCCAGGAGCCGATCAGCTCCAGATCGGCCTCCCGCAGGCCGAACCGGCGGCGTACCGCCTCCTCGTCGAGAAGGGCGAGGACGGCGGGCGCCCCGAGCCGGCTGCCCGCCAGGCCGAGGAGGTGGAGGAAGGTTGCCACCAGCCGCGCCTCCCCCCGGAGACTGCGGTCGGCGATGGTGTACGGGATGCGGGCGCCGGTCCCGGGGGCGTCGTCGAAGACCGCCTGGATGAGCGGGCCGTAGGTCTCGATGTCCGGGGTCATCACCAGGACGTCCCGGGGCCGGAGTCCGGGGTCCGCCGCGAACAGGGCGAGCAGCTCGTCCTTCAGCACCTCCAGCTCCCGGAGCGGGCTGTGGCAGGAGTGGATGCAAAGCGAACGGTCCTCCGGGTCCACGGTCCGCCCGGGCTCCGGGGCGCGCAGCTCCAGGATGTCGTTCTGGAGGGCGGCGAGGAGGCTGTCGCCTTCGGCCGGCACGAACCGCTCGGCCTCCCGGCAGTCCAGGTCCTGGAGCATGGCGAAGAGATCCCGGCCCAGGTGGCCCATGGAGGCGAGGAGGGGATGGCCCTCCTCCCGGTAGAGAAGCGCCGCCTCGCCCTCCCGACGGCCGAGGCGGGCCATTTCCCGGGCGGAAAGGATGTCGCACCAGAACTCCCGGCAGGGGTTGAGGAGGAAGAAGTTGACCTCGATCCGCTCCGCAAGCGCGGCGAGCATTCGCAGGTGGTAAGGGGGAATCGAGGAGAGGCCGAAGACCGCGACCCGCGGGGGCAGGCCCGGCACCGCTTCCCCCCGGGCCAGGGCGGCCAGGCCCCGTTCGAGGAGGGCGGCCCGGTGGGGCCGCGCCGTCCGGGCGGCAAGCCGGCGCCACAGCTCCCCCTGCCAGCCCCCGCCCCCCCCCGCCTCCCAGGCGAGGACCAGGTCCGGCCGGTAGACCGCATACTGGTCGAAGAGGTTGGCGAGCTCGCGGGCCAGCTCGAAGCGCCGCCGCTCGCCGCCCCCGGCGAGGTACCCCTGGACCGGGGCGAACAGGGGCTCGGCCGCCACTTCCGCCAGCAGCCCCATGAGCCGCCAGGCGACGGTCTCCCGCTCGTCGCCCCTCGGCTCCTCGCCCAGGAGGCGGCCGAGGAGCTGGCCGATAAAGACGTTGGGAAAGGGGCAGGCCAGGTTGGCGCAGATCCCCGTGGCTCCCGCCAGCTGCATGGCAAGCCACCGGGCCATCCCCCGGCTCTGGACGATGACCGTCTCGGGAAGGAGCGGCGGCAGGGGCCGGGCGGCGGCCGAGGCGGCCAGCCCGGCGGCGAGAACCTCCAGCCGGTTGCTCGTGTGGAGATGGAGGCCCGCCGTGGCTCCGCTCATCGTGTCCAAAGCCTCCCGCGGCTTCCGGTCGTGATCACCAATGTTTTCAGCATATTGCGCTCCACGTGGTCCGTCCGGACCTCGCCCCGCATCTTAGCCGGTTCCCCCCCGGAACGCCAGGAGCTTGGCGGCGGAGACGCCCCTTCGGGCGGAAAAACCCTTGCGGGTCGGGGGCGGCGGCAAGTAGAATCCGTAATTCGCCCATCCCGAGCCGGCCCCGGGCCGATGTTCGGGGGCCTAAGCTCACGGCATCAAAAGAAAAACGAAAGAACAAGAGCTTCGAGCACAAAATCTCTTTGCAAGCGCCGGTGGGGCGCCTATATTCCCTGATAGCCTGAAGACCGACCAACAGAACGGACCCATGCCGGACGTCGCCGACCAGACCCTCTATCAGAAACAACTGCGCAAGCAGCTCCTCGACGCCCCGGTCGATTTCCTGCCCATTGCGGCCCCCGGCAAGGAAAAACTGCTGGCCATGGGCTTCGCCACCGTGCGGGAATCCTTCCGGGCGGCGCTTGCCGGCCGCCTTTCATACCGGAAGAACGCCGCGGGCAAGCTCTTCGAGGACGAGGTGCTGACCGCCTGCTGCCGTCTCCTGGGCTATCAGCCCGCCGCCATGCAGGCCCTGGGCAGCTACCGCCCGAAGCGGCAGGAGACCGTCCGCGACACCATGGCCGTTCTGAACGGCGGCCCCTTCGTGCCGGCCCGTTCCCTGCCCTCC
This sequence comes from Deltaproteobacteria bacterium, assembly GCA_021788685.1. Classification (GTDB taxonomy): domain Bacteria; phylum Desulfobacterota; class Desulfobulbia; order Desulfobulbales; family UBA5123; genus JAJYKH01. The sequence goes on from JAJYKH010000136.1 coordinate 3,345, forward strand.
GTCTCGGTCCGGGAGCTGTTCCTGCCCTCGGTGATCCACGAGGCCCTGGTCGATCTCGAGATCGATACGGTGGGGGAGCTGCTCGCCGCCTCCCTGCCGCGGATCAAGAAAACAGGCGGTTTCGGCCCCAAGACCCTGGGCAATTTCCTGGCCCTGGTGTTCGACTTCCTGTTCATCGTCCACGAGCCGCAGTCGGGGGTGCCGCCCGTGCCGCAGCCCGAGAGCGACGATCCGCGGCCAGGCCAGCCTGGCCTCAACACCCGGCTGCTGCTCACCCCCTGGTTCTCCGAGAAAACACTCCACGAGGGCGCGGAGCTGCTGGCGGCCGGCAAGCTCCGCCATCCCCTGTTCGTCCGCGAAAACGCCGGCGTCCTGATCGACGACGGGCGAAGCGGCAAGGTCCTGCTCCGGTTCGCCCACGCCCCCCGGCTCAGCCAGAGCTTCAAAGTGGCCGAGGCTGCCTGCGACCTGTGCGGCCCTGGCCGGGGCCAGCCGCCCTTCTGCGCCCATGCCGCGGCCCTCGCCCTCCACTTCCTCCAGGTGCGCCCCGGCCTCGTCGAGCCCGGCCGGCTGCCGCTGCCCCTCACCTTCCCGGATAGCCCTTGGCTGGCCATCGGCCAGATTCTCTTCGACCTGTACGGCCCGGGCAATCAGGGCGACATCACGGTCAAGGCGGAGGAAGGCGGCTGGCGGCTGAACATGACCAGCAAGGCTGTCCAGTCCTGGTTCTCCTGGCTCCTCAAGGAAGACACCCTGCGGGAGGGGGCCGCCCTCTTCCGGGACCGGTTCAACCTGCCGCGCTCCTTTTCTCTGGAACGGGACCTCGGGCGGCGGCTCACCTCTCTCTACCGGCGGCTCACCGCGGGCGAGGCCCGGGAACCGGAGCCGGGCGCCTTCGCCGAACGTTCCCTGCTGGAGGAGCGGGACGAAAGCATCTGGTTCTGGCTGATCCGCAACCTCTATACCGCCATCCCTCCGGAGCACCTCCAGATCGGCCGCCCCAAGGGAGAAAAGCTCTTCGCCCTCACCGCCCGCGATCCGGAAAGCGGCCGGGAGATCCTCAATTTCATTCTCCCCCGGGCCAAAACCCCCGACGTGGTGGACGGCCTGGCCAAGTGCGGGGCCGGCCCGGTGGTGACCCAGGCGCGGGCCTTCTCCTGGGCGGAGTTCGACGAGGAGGAGGCCGCCCTGGTGATCGTTCCCTGCCTCGAAATGGCCGACGGCCGCATCCTGCCCCGCACCCAGCTGGAGGAAAACCGCTACGGCCGCTACTACTACCTGGACGGGGAAGGGTTCGTCAGCGTCTGCGAGCAGCACCCCGACCAGGGCTTCGGCGGCGATTTCCGCGAGATCACCCGCATCGGGGCCAACGCGGTGCCGGAGTTCGTGGAGCGGCACCGCCGGGCCCTCCTCAACCGGGACAACGTGGTGGAGGCCGAATTCCGGGACTTCGGGATCAAGGAGGTGCCGGACCGGCTCAAGCTCTCCCGCTGCCGGATGGACGACGACTGGTGCTATCTCGCGGGCTTTTACGGGGTGGGGACGGAAGAGGTTTCCCTGGCCGACCTGCTGCGGGCCCGGGAGCGGGGGCTCGACCACCTGCCGGGCCATGGCAAGTGGCTGCGGCTGAAGGACAGCCCCCTGGAGTGGTTCTACAACCTGGGGAAGGAACGGCTGTGGCGGGACGCGGAGAGCGGCCGGGAGGGGGTCCGGCTCAGCCGGCGGGAGCTGCTCATGCTCTCCGTCCTCACCCCCGAGCTGGAGCTGGCCATCGCCCGGGAACAGGAGCAGGCCGCCATCCGCCGGCTCCTCGACGTGAACAACTGGACCGACCAGCACCAGCTGCCGGTGGTCCCGGCCCATTTGCGCGATTACCAGCGCAACGGCCTGGCCTGGCTTTATGCCCTCTACCGCAACCGGCTGGGCGGCATCCTGGCGGACGACATGGGGCTGGGCAAGACCCACCAGGCCCTGGGGCTCATCAGGGCCATCCAGGACCAGGGCGGCGGCAAGCGCTTTCTCGTGGTCTGCCCCGCCACGGTCGTCGCCCACTGGCTGGAGAAGATCCGGCAGTTCTACCCGGAGCTGGAGCCCCACGTCTACCACGGCAGCAACCGGGGCCTGGAGCAGGCCGGCGCCCGCAATCTCTACCTGACCACCTACGGTATCATCCGCCGGGACGCGGACAAGCTGGCCGAGCTCGACTTCGAGGTGGTCATCTTCGACGAGATCCAGCACATCAAGAACAAGAAGACCGACGTCCACGCCGCCGCCTCCCTGCTCAAGGGGCGGGTGGTGATCGGTCTCACCGGCACTCCCCTGGAGAACTCGGTCCACGACCTGAAGGCCATCTTCGACATCTGCCTGCCGGGGTTCCTGGGTCCCGATTCCGTGTTCAAGAAGGAGTACGCCGATGCCATCGAGATCGGCAACGACCGGCACAAGCGGGACCTCCTGGCCCGGCTGCTCAGCCCCTTCCTCCTGCGCCGGACCCGCACCCAGGTGCTCACCGAGCTGCCCCGGGTGATCGAGGACGTGCGCACCTGCCGCCTGAGCGAGCACCAGGTGAAGCTCTACCGGGACGTGATCGCCAGCCGGGGCCGGCCGCTGCTCACCCGGCTCGCCGAGGGGCCGGAGCGCAACCTTCCCTACCTGGAGGTGCTCGCGGTCATCAGCTACCTCAAGCAGATTTGCAACCATCCCTGCCTGGTGCAGGGGGAGACCGACTGGCGCCTTTACGAGAGCGGCAAATGGGACCTGTTCGTCGACCTCCTCGACCAGTGCCTGGCCAGCTCCATGAAGGTGGTGGTCTTCAGCCACTACACCCGGATGCTCGACCTCATCGAGGGCTACCTGACCGAGGCGTCCATTCCCTTCTGCGGCCTGAGGGGCAGCATGCCGCTCAAAAAACGGGAGCAGAGCATCCACCGGTTCAATACCGACGACTCCTGCCGGGTCTTCTGCGCGAGCCTGCTCGCCGGCGGGGTGGGCGTGGACCTGACCGCCGCCCAGGCAGTGATCCACTACGACCGCTGGTGGAACGCTGCCCGGGAGGACCAGGCCACCGCCCGCGTGCACCGCATGGGCCAGAAGCACGTGGTCCAGACCTTCAAGCTGGTGACCGCGGGGACCCTGGAGGAAAAGATCAATCTCATGATCGCCCGGAAACGCGAGCTGTCGAGCCACCTGGTCCGGGAGGACGACGCCGCCATTATCAAGAGATTGAGCCGGGAGGAGCTGATTGAGCTCCTGGAGTGGAGCCAGTCGCCCGAGGACGCCCTGGCGGGGGGCGAGGAAAACGGCCTTTTGCCCACCGGGACCGGCCCCGACCGCTGACCGCTCCTGATCGTTTTTCGGGGAATCATCCCCCTATCCTTTTCTCATAATTCCCTTGCCTCCGCCTCGTTTCCTGTGGCAGCATGGAATCAGAATTTTCCTAACCAAGAATTGGTGCACTGCACAGAGGAACGAGATGGAAAAGACGATTTACGTGGGCAACCTGCCTTTCAGCTCCAGCGAAGCGGACATTCGGGACCTGTTTTCGCGGCACGGGGTGGTGTATTCGGTAAAGATGATCCACGACCGGGAAACCGGCCGCCCCCGCGGCTACGGCTTCGTGGCCATGGACGAGTCGGCGGCGCAGGCGGCCATTCAGGCCCTGGATGGCCAGATCTTCGGCGGCCGCAGCCTGCGGGTCAACGAGGCCCGGCGGAAGAACAGCGCCCTTCAGGCGGCCGGGCCGCTGCCGTCCTATTGAAGTAATCGGCCCGGGTAACCAATCACAGGGTA
>JAJYKH010000137.1 GCA_021788685.1 Deltaproteobacteria bacterium
GCCAGCGGCTTCGCCGAGAGCGAGCGGGTCCGGCAAGCCCAGGAGCTGTTGGCCTGACCCTACGTGGCCAAGCCGTACACTCTGGAAAAGCTGGGGGTGGCGGTAAGGAAGGAGCTGGACAGGAAGGGCAAGATTGGAGGTATGAGGTCCGAGACAAAGGCGAAAGAGTAACGAGTGACAGGTAACAGGTGAAAGCGCCAATCCGTCACTCGTCACCCGGTCACTTTTCTCAGCCTCGAACCTCAGGTTGAGCGGTCTTCCAAAAGCGGGAACCGGGCATCTTTTCCGGAGAACGTTTTGCTGGCGCCTGCGGGCTGGCACTGTTACAATTTGTTAGGCAGGGAAAAACCCTCCCTGCTCTCTGCTTCCTCGAAGCAGGGCCTTTGGCATTCATTCCTCCTTTGGGGGCCCTGACGGCACAGGGCCCTTTTTCACCACGGCTTCCGATCCGTCACCGGCTTCCGGGTGTGGTTTTCCGCCGCCACCCGGTCCCGTTCAGGTTGCCCCCCGGACCAACCCACCCTCGCCTTTGCCCGGACTGGAACCTGGGCGCGACGCCGTACTGTCCCTGGTTGAGCCGCTGCTCCGGCTGGCTCAGGGTCCGCTGTTGATTCGTGTTGGCCCGGCCGGGCCCTGGCGCTTGGGGGGCCGTGCCGGACTGCCCCTGCCCGGGCGCGGTGCCGGTCTGTATCCGCTGATTCATCCCAGCCTGGCCAGACCCCTGGGCTTGGGGGGCGGCACCCTGCGGCAGCCCTCCGCCTGGCCTGCCCAGACCCTCTCCTCCGGTTTCCAGCACCACCCCGGATTGTTCCTGGCTCGCCTGCCCAGACGCGACCGGTTGATTCATAACTCCGGTCACACCAGCCATTTGGGCGTCTTCTCCCCCGCCGGTTCCGGCCTCCACTGCAGTACCCTCCTGTCGATTCACGACTCCGGACCCGCTTGCCGCTTGGCCGCCTCCCTCTTCGCCCATTCCGGCCTGCACCGGCGCGGGAGCAGTACCCTCCTGTCGATTCACGACTCCGGACCCGCTTGCCGTTTGGGCGTCTTCTCCCCCGCCGATTCCGGCTCCCACCGGCGCGGGGGCGGTGTTCCCGACTGTCGCGCCGGCTTGATCCGTCTGGACGGGGGCGACCGTGGTTTCCAGGATCGCTGCAGTACCGCTCTCTGGAGAAGAAAAGGCCAGTCCGGCCGCGAGCACAAGTGCCGCCGCCATTGAGAGATGCTTCTTCATGTTGCCTCCACCGAAAAATCCTTCTGGCGAGGGGACAGTCGGGGCCGCCCTGCCATCTGGCCTCGGCAGGACGGCCGTTGGTCTCATCCTGAATCCAAAACGACGGGTTGAGCTCGCTAGACCTATTTCATCGAACCGATGACTCATGGCACAAGCTGCCGCCGCTCCATGCTTCTCCCCTCGCCCCTTGGGGACGTCCGCCGCACGCCATCTCCTTTGCCGGCAACGGTACGATAGAGATCCCTCTCATCGAACCGTTGCCTTCGCGGATCTGGCGCACGGACGAACGCTCACGGATTCAGGTTATTCGCTGTACGCCGCTTCGCTCAGCTCCTTCATGACCTCGGCCGGCGAATGGTACTCCTTGTCCTCGATCCGGTTCAGGACCTCGATGACATCATTGGTGTCAGGCCCCGGTGCCTTCTTGGCATGCGCGATGAGGTCCTTTTTCCTGGCCGGAAAATCGATCCCCTTCATGTGCTTCATCACATTGGCAGGCCCATGGCCGCCTACGCCTCGCGCCATGATCGTTCTCCTTATAGAAAAGGGTTGATGGTTACGGCTTCCGGCCCAGGGTATCGGCCATTTTGGCACCCCGTTCGCCCATGGGGCGCCCCTCGCCCCGGGTGGTGTCCTCCCGGGTCTGGTGCTCCATCTCGGCATTGAGCTCCGCGCCCACCAGCACGGCAAAGGAGCTCAGGTAGAACCAGAGGAGCAGAATGACAATTGCGGCCAGCGAGCCGTAGGTTCGATTGTAACTGCCGAAATGACTGACATAGAACGAAAAGAGCCCGGAGCCGGCGAGCCAGAGGACCGCGGCCGTCGCCGAGCCCACCGTGACCCAGCGCCATCGCGGCTCATTGCGGTCCGGAGCGTACCGGTAGATGAATCCCAGGGCCAGGATGACCAGCAGCAGGAGCAACGGCCAGCGCCCCCAGGCCAGAACGGCCGCAAGCCACGCCGGCATGCCCAGCGTGTCGAGCAGGACGGGCAGCGCCGCGATCAGGCCCAGGGCGACCAGCACGAAAACCACCGATGCCAGGGTAAGCAGGAGTGCAATCAGGTTGAGCCGGATGAAGCCGCGGCTCTCCTCTTCCTCGTAGGCGATGTTCAGGGCGTTGATGAGCGCCTTCATCCCGCTGGCCGCGCTCCAGAGGGCGAGAAGGATGCCGATGAGGGCCCCCCAGCCGAGGGTGCCGCTTTTGGAAGTCAGGGTCTGCAGCTGGTGGGTGATGATTCCGTATGCCTCCTGGGGCAGAATGGCCTTGACCCCGGAGAGCTCCTGCTGAATTTCGCCGGGATCGGCCACCAGGCCGTAGATGGACACCATGGCCGCCAGGGCCGGGAAGATGGCCATGAACGCGTAAAAGGCCACCCCGGCGGCGATGATGGACAGGTTGTCCTCGGCGTATTCGTCCTTGACCCGGAGCAGAATGTCCCGCCAGCCGGTCGCGGGGATCTGGCGCGGCTTGGCCGCTGACCTGCCTCTGTCGTCTCTGCGGCCAGGCATCGGTTATCTCCCTGGTTCCCCGGGGGGAGGATCCAATGGCATTGAGGAGCTTCAGCGGGAAATCGGCCTCGCCATAACCGGGCGGGGTTGCGCGGCTACAGCGCCGGCTCCTTTTCCCGGGTCCGCGCCCCTTCGGTCCGTCCGCCCGCGAGACGGCGCTTCACTTCCGCCTCCACCGCCTCGCCGGTTTCCCGGGCCGTTTCCTTGGCCTTTTCGAGCTGCTCCTGGGCCATTTCCTCCGTTTTTTCCACCATTTCTTCCCGCGGTCCGCTCATCAGGCGCGCTTCGCGGCGCGTGATCGGAAGGATCGCCCCCACCGCGGCCCCGACCGAAAAGAAAAGGGCGCCCATGGCGAGCGGCTGCTCCCGCATGGCGGCCTGGAACCGCCACTTCATCTCGCGGCCACGTTCCCCGGCGGCAGCCTGGTATTCCCCTACATGCCCGGTCCGCTGCCGGAGGTCCTCGGCGGTCTCGCCCGCCCGGCGGCGGAAAGTTTCGGTCAGCCGGCTGAAACGTTCGCGGGCCCGCTCTCCCACGCCCTGCATCTTTTCCTTGGCTTGTCCGCATCTCTCTTTCATGGCTGATATCTCCTCTCAAGGATTTCCGTCCGCGACTCCCTTCCTCCCGCCAGCACCAGCCACGAGATCCCGATCCCAGCCAGGGCGAGGGGCAACGGGTTTCTCTTGATGGACCGGCCCAGGTATTTCGCATACTCGTATCCGCTGACGGCGATGTACTGAAGCGCCTGATCGAGCCATTCCCCGGGGGTGACCTTGTCTTCGATGGCCCGCATGGTATCGTCCATTTCCGCCCGGGTCCGCGCGAGGTCGCGCTCGATCTCCTCCGGTGTCCTGCGGGATTCGGTTCCTGCCGTTACCATAGCTTTTCTCCTTTGGATGATCGTGCACTGCGAGAGTTGTCCGCCGCGCGCTCCCTCGGCGGGCAGGAGAGGCCAGACCACGGGCAGCCCGCCCGGATGGGGGAAGGCAGGTTTCGTCTCGCTTACGTTCGCAGGTGCTCCTGGGCCAGCCGCTTGTCTTCCTGCAGGGAGTCCACGGTCCGGCGCGGCATCAGCTCGGCCATCAGCATTCTGCTGCGCCCCATGAGGAGCAGGACCATGCCGATCCCGGTTACCGCGATGCCGACAATCAAGGCAGAAAGCCAGGGGGGGACGGCATTGGCCAACCCGAGGATGGCCGCTTCCACTAGGGCGAGCAGCCCGACGAAGGCGACAATGGCCCCCGCGCCCATGGAAACGGCCCCGATGGCCACTTTGGAGACGTCCTCGGAAATCTCCGTTCGGGCAAGGGCCACTTCCTGGCGGAACAGGGTGCTGAGCTCGGTGGTCAGATCGGAAAACAGCTGCGATATGGATCGTTCTTCCCGCACGGGCGACATGAGCGGCCTCCGCTGGCAGTGGGTTATCGGGCGTATTCCGGTTTCTCGACGGCGCCATAGGGGCGGGACTGCCGCGTCTGCGCTTCAAGGTCGCGAGCGGCTTTCGTTGGGACTTCGGGGCCGAAACCTTGCTCGTACTCGACCGTCCGCTCCCAGTCGGCCTCCTCGGGGGAGGATTTCAGGAACCGCGAGACCATGAAGCCGGCGGTGGCCATCCCCCCGAAGAACAGAACGGGGTGGCTCCTGGCGGCCTCCCGGGTCCGGGAGACGAACGTTTCCAGGTCATGGCTCCGCAGGGTGGCGGCCATCTTGTCCACCCGTTCGGCCGCCATGTCGAAGTAATGGGCCGTGGCGGTGTCCTCTTCCGCGCTCAGCCGCTGCGCCGAGTTGTGCAGGACCTCGGCGATATCCTGGGCCACGGTAGCCAGGGAGGTCATCCTGGCCGAGAGAAACCGCCGGCCGCGCTCCCTGGCGGTCCCCACCAGCCATTCCCGTTCGCGGCGGACCATCTCGGGAATGGGTCCCTCCTGGGCCTTCCGCCGGGCGCGCTCTCCGGCCGGGGGAACTTCCCCGGCCATGGCGGCTTCGCCGCCGGCCGCCGCTTCGTAGGCCTCCTTGCTCGCCGCGATGTCATGGTAGGACTCAATAGTGCTCTCCGATTTGGGCGGGCGTACCGCCTTCTCTTCTTTTTTTCCGTCCATGCCGCACCTCGCTTTGCATGCATTCGCGTGTCAGGCGTTGCCGCCCGTTCATCTTCCGCGCGCGCCGCAGACCCGGATCAGGTCATTTCCGATTCTTCCTCCAGGGCCGCCATCCTGCTGCTCTTCGCCTCCCGGAAGTCTTCGAGCACCTGCCGTGCCTCATCGTTCTTGATCACCTTATTGAAAATCTTGAAAACCTCGCTTTCCTCTTCCTGGATGTGATGGAAAACCAGCTCTTTCAGCACGGTCGTCTTCGCCTTGAACGATTCTTCGCTCCCGGCCATGTCCATGACCTCCTCCAGGACCAGTTTGGTCACGTGGTGCTCCTCTAAGGCCTGCAAAGCCGTTTCCTTTCCCTCCCCGGTTTTCTGCAGGGCGGGATAGAAGGCCTCCTCCTCGGCGGACAGATGCGGCTCGAGCACCCTGGAAAGCTGATCGAGAAGCTCCTCCCGCGTGCCGGCGTCCTTCTCTTTTTCCAGCTTGCCGAAGATTGCCTTCACTTCCTGGTGGTCCTTCTTGAGAATGCCGGTCAGCTCGTCGTGTGCTTTCGCCATGATGGGGCCTCCTTGAAGTTTCTTCGGAAAACGGGTTGGCATGGCACCGGCCGGGCAGGCCCGAAGCGGCTTCATTCTGCCATGAAAAGATGCGCATGAGCGCGGCAAGCGGGGCTCCCCGGGTCTTCGGGGAGAAGCTGGACTCTCTTCCATGGTACGGTTTCGGATTTCCGGAAGGCAATCGAAAACTCGCGGGACCGCGGAAACCGCGGGGCGGCCCGCCAAAACCGCTGCTCCGAGCGCCGGAAAGGAGTCGCCCGATCGCACGGCCGCTTTCGGTATTTCGGATGGGCCGAACCGAAAAGGAAATCCGCAGTCAGCGGGGGCCCTGCTCAGGTGATCGGTCCCGGAATGGCCCCCTCCCGGCCGGTTTTGACACGATCCCCCTTTTCCCGGATAATGAAGGCTCAAGGCGTTTTCCGTCCGACCCTCTTCCAGGAGAGGAACCATCATGGCACGAGTACTGGACAAACAACAGATCCTCGACTCCATCACGAATCTCGCCCAGCTCGACATCGATGCCTGGCATGCTTACGGCCAGGCCATCGACCGGATCGACCAGCCGATCATCCGGGAACGGCTGCTCATCTTCCAGGAAGACCACCACAACCACATCCTGAACCTCTCGGACAAGATCCGGGAGCTGGGCGGCACGCCTCCCGAGTTCTCCAGGGACTTCAAGGGCTACCTGCTCGAAGGGTTCACCGCCCTCCGCAGCGTGACCGGCACCGAGGGCGCCCTCAAGGCCATGCAGTCCAACGAGCGGACCACCAACAAGAAGTACAGCCAGGCCCTGGAGCCGGAGCTGCCCGCCGACGTGCGCGCCCTGCTGGAAATGAACTATGCCGATGAGAAACGGCATCTGGCCTACGTGGAGGAACAGCTCAAGAAATTCAGCTGAGCCGGCAGGCCGGGGCGCTCCGGTTTTCGGTCGGAGGAGCGCTTCGCGGCCGGAGGAACGCTTCGCTTGAGGTGGGAGGTTGGAGGCAAAGGCATCATCAAGTCTCGAGGGTTCGAGGTTTGTTGATTCTGCCTCCAACCTCAATCCTCCAACGCTTCTCTCGGCCGGAGGCGTGGGGCCTTAGTTCTTGCCTCCAACCTCTAACCTCTAACCTTCAGCCTCCCGCCTTCAGCCGACTTTTTCAGTCGGTGTCCCCTCCGCAGGCAGCTTCAGCCGGAAAACGGTTCCGCCGCCCTCCCGGTCGGCCACCTCCAGCAGACCCCCGTGCGCTTCGATGATTTTCCTGGCAATGGGCAGACCCAGGCCGGTCCCGTTCTTTTTGGTGGTGTAAAACGGCTCGAAGATGCGCTGCCGCTGGTCGGGGGGAATCCCCGGCCCCCGGTCCGCCACCTCCAGCAAAGCGAATCCGTTGTCCCTGAACAGGCGGATCAGGACCTCCTCTCCCGCCGGCGACGCCTCGATGGCATTGATGAGCACGTTGAGAAGGATATGGAGGAAGCGGCTCCTGTCCACCTGGCACCACAGTCCCTCCTCGGCCTGAAGCCGCAGGATGACCCCCTGCTGCACCGCGGTTTCCTGCGCCACGGCCAGTCCCTCCCGCGCCAGCGTCCCCAGTTCGGTTTCCGCGGTCCGGAGGACAAGCGGGCGGGCGAAGGCGAGCATGTCCTGGATCATGCTCTCCAGCCGCGAAGTCTGGTCCACGATGATCGTCAGCTTCCGGCCTTCGGAGGA
>JAJYKH010000138.1 GCA_021788685.1 Deltaproteobacteria bacterium
AAAAAGACGGCAGAGGAGCTCCGGGCGGCGCTGGGGCAGAACCAGTCGCAGCTCGCCCAGTTGGATGCCATTTTCAACCAGATGACCGATGGTTTGGTCATCTTTGATCCCGAAGGCAACCTGCTCCGTATGAATCCCCGTGGCCTGGAGATCCATGGCTTCGATGACATTTCGGGTCTGCGGCGGCATGGGCGCGAGCTCGCGGAGATCTTCGAGCTTTCCGACCTCGACGGCCATCCCCTTTCAGAGGAACAATGGCCCATCGGCCGCGTTCTGAACGGGGAAACCTTCAGATCGTACGAAGTCCGGGTCCGACGACGGGATACGGGCAAGACCTGGATCGGCTCCTACGGCGGCGCGCCGGTTCGGGACCGGCAGGGGCACGTGCTCATGAATATCCTGTCCCTTCGGGACATCACCCAGATCAAACAGGCCGAAAAGGAGCTGCAGAAGGTCCAGCGGCTCGAGTCCATCGGGCTGCTGGCGGGCGGTATCGCCTACGATTTCAACAACATCCTCACCGCCATCCTGGGCAACATCAGCCTGGCCCGGATGTTTCTGCCGCCAGGAGACAAGGCCCTTGAAAGGCTCGACATCGCCGAAAGGGCCTCGATGCGGGCGCGGGGCCTGTCCCAGCAGCTCCTCACCTTCGCCAAAGGCGGCGCCCCGATCAAGGAAGCCATCGAGGTTCCGCCCGTCGTCAAGGAGGCTGTGGATTTCGCGCTGCGGGGCTCCCGGGTGAGAGCCGTAAGCTCCTTCCCTCCCGATCTTCGGCCAGTGGAGGCGGACGTGAGCCAGTTGAGCCAGGCCATCAGCAATCTGGCCATCAATGCCGTCCAGGCCATGCCCGAGGGAGGCGTTCTCTCCGTGACCGCGGCCAACGAGTCTCTCTTTCCGGGGAATGACCTGGGGCTGGCTGCCGGAGAATACGTCCGGATCGACGTCAAAGACCAGGGAGTGGGAATCCCTGAAGAGGAGCTGAAAAAAATCTTCGATCCCTACTACACGACCAAGGAGCTGGGCAGCGGGCTCGGCCTGAGCATTTCCTTTTCCATCATGAAGAGACACGGCGGAACGATCACCGTCGATTCCACGCCGGGAGAGGGAAGCACCTTTTCGATTTTTCTTCCCGCTTCCGAAAAGAGCCCGGTCTCCCCTCCAAAGGAAGCACAGCAAGAGGCTGTGCCCGGATTGGGGCGGATTCTGGTGATGGATGATGAAGAGGCGGTCAGCGATATCGCAGCCGAAATGCTGCGATATCTCGGGTACCAGACGGCAACGGTGAAGGAGGGGGCTGCGGCGGTTTCCGCCTACCGGCAGGCCCTCGCCGAAGGGAAGCCCTTCGCAGCCGTCATCGTCGATCTCACCATTCCGGCAGGAATGGGAGGCAAGGAAACGGTGCGGCACCTCCTCGAAATCGATCCGCAAGCGAAAGTGATCGTTTCGAGCGGCTATGCCAATGATCCGGTCATGTCTGGCTATCTCGCTTACGGTTTCAAGGGAATCATCCCGAAACCATTTCGCCTGTCCGATCTGAGCAAGACCCTGGAAGAAGTCCTCGGCGGCAAAGAGTAGCTGGCCTTTCCTTTCCGAAAAGTCGAACCTTCATACACACCCGGACTCCCGATCCGCTTTCATTTCGCCTGGGGGTAGCCCACTCCGCTTGGCAAAGGCTGACTGGTGTGGTTCTCGGGGCACCAGTGCTGGCAGATGATTCTGAAGCCCTTGAGTCGATAGCTCCGCAGCCCTTCAAGCCCTTCCTTCAGCCGGGATCCGCTCGAGCACCAGCTCCGGCACCACCACTTCCCAACGCTCGCATCGCACCCCGTCCATGTATTCCGGACTCGTGTCCTTGCGCTCCCAAACCATGACCGCCGCCACCCGGGCGGTGAGCAGCCGCATGTTCGCGAGCGGGGTGTAGGCGCGGGCCAGGCGGCCGACCAGGTTCCCTTTCGGGTCGAAAAGCAGGCCGCGGCCGTTTTCCATCCTCACCTGAAGAGGGTCGCCCGGCGCCAGGGCGGAGATGGCGGCATGCACCGGGTGGCCTTGCCAGGAGCGGCCCGCGAAACCGATGTCCACTTCTTCCAGCGTGAGCCGCCGGTAGAGGCGGTTCAGCTCCGGGGGCGGCGCCGGCAGCTCGGCCGGGGCCCGGCGCAGGAGCGCCGGGGAATCGGGAAGGGAGTCCAGGAGCATGTTTCCGGAATCGAAACGGGAGAGGACCAGGGTCTCCTTTGCCCTGGTCACGGCCACGTAGTAGAGCCGGCGCGGGGCATCGCGGTCTTCGCCAGATCCTATCCGCTCCCAGCCGCCGTCCAGGACCGCCACATGGCGGAGCTCCAGCCCCTTGGCCCGGTGGGCGGTAAGGAGCAGCAACCCCTTCTGGCGGCGCCGGACCTCCCGGCCCCATTCGGCCAGCCATTCCACGAAATGGTCGGCGGGCAGCTCGGCCCCGCGGGTTTCCACCCCGTACTCCTCCACCCCCTCCCGCAACAGGTCCCACCAGGGACTGCCGGCTTGATCCGCAAGCCAGGCCGAAACTTCGTCGGCACGGATCAGCTTGCTTTCCCGGCCATGCAACCAGGCGACCAGGGCCTGGGTCTCGCGCAGGCGCCAGACCCGGACATGCTCCTCATCCGCCATCTGGACCGGGATGCGGTGCAGCTCGCAGAAGCTGCGCACCGGCTCCAGGTATTTCCATTCCCGGGCGATCACCGCGGCCCCGGCCCAATCCCAGCCGGGGTCACAGGCGGCCAGCCGCTGCAGCTCCGTCATGACCGCCAGGGCCTGGGTGACCGGGTCCCGTCCGGCCGGCAGGATTTGCACCCGGCCTTGGCCCACCGGGTCGAGCTTCTCCCAAGCCCCGCCGGCAGGGGCTTTGTGCCTGGCCTTGTCGATGGTGAGGGGGTGCTCCGCCTTCATGCGGCAGACAGCGGGGGTGATGACGAGATTGGCCATGGTGATGATGTGCGCGGTGGAGCGGTAGTTGCCGGTGAGATAGACCGGCTTGGCGGCGTAGTCCTCGGCGAAGCGGCGAATGAGCTCCACCGAGGCGCCGCCGAAGGCGTAGATGTTCTGGTCGTCGTCCCCCACCGCGAACAGGCCCAATTTCCGGTCCTCCTCCTGGAGCATCCGGCCGGCCAGGACGGAAATGAGCTCGTACTGCTCCGGGCCGATGTCCTGGTATTCATCCACCAGAATCCAGCGGAAGCCGGCGAGAAGCCGCTCCCGCTGGTCGCCGGCCTCGTCCGGCGGCAGGTCGGCCCCTTTCAGGAGGGCCGCCGCCTCCTGAAGGACGGCATTGAAAGCCCCTTCCTCCATGCCGGCCGCCCGGCCGACGAAGCTGGCGCCCGTGAGCCGCATGGCCAGGGCGTGGCAGGTGAGGACGGTGATTCCCCTGGCGTCCTCGCCGAGAAGCGCGGCGAGGCGGCGGCGGATCTGGACCGCGGCGTGCCGGTTGTAGGCCAGGGCGAGTATCCCGCGCGGGCTCTCCCGCCGCACCCGCACCAGGTAGGCGATGCGGTGGACCAGGACCCGGGTCTTGCCCGAGCCGGGCCGGCCAGCACCAGGACATTGGTCTGCTCCCGGTCGTCCGCCACGATTTGCTGCTGCACGGGGTTGTTCAGGTCTTCGACGATGGCCTGCCAGGATTCGGGGGTGGTCTGGCGAAGCAGCTCCGCCTCCCGGCCCGGCAGCCATTTCCGCAGGAACTCGTCGCGCCGGAGGCCGAAGTAATCGCTGGTCAGCCGCAGGGCCTCGGCAATCGTCTGCAGGCCCCGCTGCACATACTCCGCCATGACGTGGATCTGGACCACCTTCTCGTCATAGTGCATCTGGAGCGGGATGAAATCCGCCTTGGCGAAGCCGCGCCTCTCCGGCTGCAGGCGGATGGTCATCGCCGGCCGGAAGATGGCGAGCCCCTTGTTGAGGCGGATCACCTCCTGCTCGTGGAGCCAGAGAAGCGCCCGGTCCAGGAGCCGGCGCGGGTCCTTGGCCTCGGCCCTGATGCTCATGCTGCCGATGAGGGCCGTGAGCAGACGGCCCATGGTGGTCTGGGCGAGGAGGTCGAGGCCCCGCGCCCCGGGCGGGAGGGAAACAAGGAGGTGGCCGAGCAGGAGGCTGGCCGCCTCCCGGCGCAGCCGCGCGGTCTTCTCCAGGGAAAGCCAGTCCCGCTGCAAGGTGATGCGCAGGGACTCGCCATCGAGCTGCCGCACGCGCAGGCTGCCCGTGCCGCCCTCCTCGGTGCGGCCGTCCGCCGCGAGCCCCCTGAGGAGGCGGCGGAGCTGTTCGGGCAGGGCATAGGGGTGGCCCGCGTCCTTCAGCCTCTGGGTGGCCTGCCGGAGATGGAGGACGGAGGACTCCTCCTTGCCCATCTCGGGGGCCAGCAGCTGCATTTCCCGGATAAGGGCGGTCTCCAGGGCCATGGCCTCCTCCAGCCGCTTCCGGGATGAGCGTTCCACCCCCGCATGGACGAAGGCGGTCAGCGCGGTATCGTTGGTGGCAAATCCCAGCCGCTCCAGGTCGTAGAGGGCTTGGCGGACCCCTTCGGCGCTGAGGCCTGTCAGGCCCATCAATTCATCGGTGGAGACGCCCTCGTCGGCATCGGCCTCCACCAGGGCCTCCACCAAACGCAACAGCTTGCGGCGATACTCGTCGGCCAGCCCGACCGTGGCCAGCTTCTCCCGTGCCTCCGCCACCGAGCCGACCCGGAGGGAGGAGGGGAAGACCTGGACCTGGTTTTCCTCGCGGGAAAGGAGCGCCGCCTCCTCGAGCCAGGAAACCGCGGTCCGCACCCGGGTGTCGTCGGTGGCGGAGTCCCGCCGGAAATCCCCTTCCTCCTCGGCCAGGATCTCGCCGGCGGTGGCGACCACCTCTCCTTGTAGCTGTTTTTTCCGGTCAAGCCGCCAGAGCGAGCGGAGGATGGCCTGGATCTCCCGGCGGGAAAGCCGCGAGCGGGCGGTCATCCCGAACTGCCGCTCCACGTCCTCGCGGGTGTAGAGGAGCACGCAGATGGCGTCCTCCTGGTCGCGGCCGGCCCGGCCCGCCTCCTGAAGATAGCTCTCCAGGGAGCCGGGAATGTCGGCATGGATCACCAGCCGGACATCCGGCTTGTCGATGCCCATGCCGAACGCGTTGGTGGCGCAGATCACCCGCAGCCGGCCCTGCAGGAAACCGGCCTGCACCCCTTTCCTGATTTCCGGCGACATGCCGGCGTGGAAATAGGTGGCGGTGACGTCCTTTGCCTGCAGAAAGGTGGCCACCGTTTCGCTCTGCTCACGGGTGGCGCAGTAGACGATGGCGCCGCCCTCCGTCCCGGGCGGCAGCTCCGCCATCAGCACCTGGTGGATGTGGGCGAGCTTTTCGCCCGGGGTGGTCGGGACCACGGCGTACCCGAGGTTTTTCCGTTCGGCGCCGCCGTCGATGGCCCTGATCTCGATCCCCACCTTGTCCCGGAAGTGGGCGATGATGTCCTCTTTCACGTCGGGCTTGGCCGTGGCGGTGAGGCACAACACCGGCGGCACCGGTCCCTCGCCGGCCTTCTCCCTGATGAACCGGCCCACGTAGCGGTAGTCGGGCCGGAAATCATGCCCCCATTTGGACAGACAGTGGGCCTCGTCGAGCACCCAGCCCCCGATCTCCCGCTGGGCAATCGTCTTGCGGAAGGCCCGGTTCCGGAGCTGCTCCGGGGAGACGATGAGAATCCCCACATCGCCCAGCCGCACGCGGTCGAGCACGTCGGCGCGCTCCGGCATGGAAAGCAGCCCGTTCAGGGCGGCGCAGGAAGTGATCCCCCGCGCCTCCAGGCCCCTGACCTGATCGGCCATCAGGGCCACCAGGGGCGAGATGACCAGGGTGAGGGCCCCGGTTTTGTCGTACCGGGAGAGGGCGGCAATCTGGTAGCACAGCGACTTGCCGGTGCCGGTGGGCAGGATGCCGAGCAGATGCTCCCCCTTCATGGCCCCGGCCACGATGGCCCGCTGCAGGGGAACCCCGTCGTCGCCCCTGGGCTCCGGCCGGAAATCGGGGAAGCCGAACCAGCGGGTGAGCTCCTTGCCGGCATCGTGCCGCTCGCGGCACCAGGCGCAGGCTGGATCGTCGCAGGGGGTATCCCGGAGCCTCTTCACCATGACCCCGGTTTCGGGAAACTGGTGGCGCACCCAGGGCGGCAGCACCGAGTTGGCGCCGGCCACCGAGAGCCACGCCAGGGCATACGCCAGGGGCCAGCCCGAACGCGCGGCCTCGGCCAGGATCTCCCGCCCGGCGGTCCGGCAGCCCGCGTCGGCCAGGAGGAGGCTGATCGCCGCCTTGGCCTCGGTCTCGAGCGGCCGTTCCCCCCGGCGGATTTGCGCAAAAAAACCACTGAACCCCGAGGAGGCCCCTTCTTGTGGCATTAGCCAATGCCAGGCGAGGAGCAGATCCGGCGCCGACTCCCGGAGGGCCAGGAATTCGCGGCATTGGTTATGGAGCACGTCCAGGGTCAGCCGGGCGTCCAGCTCCGGGTCGTTTACCCGCCCGCGCTTGAGCTGCCCGTCCTGGTAGTGTTTCACCAGGTGGTGGTAGGGATAACGGGGAAAGGCCAGAGGGTTGAGGCGCAGGGTGTCCACCACCGGCAGCCGGAGGAGGCGGAGGCCGGGTTTGGCGGCGGCAAGATGGGGGATGTCGAACGCGATGATGTTGTGGCCCAGCAGAAAGGTGGCGCCATCAGCGAAGAGATCGAGCTCCGCCAACGCCGATGCCAGGTCACCGCCCCGGAAGACCAGGGCTCGGCCGGTATCGCCCCGCACCGCGCCAAACCGGTGGATCCGCTGGTCCCGGACGCCCACCTCGAGGTCGAGGGACAGGCAGCGGGGGGTGAAGGCGTTATCCTTCTTTCCCCCTCCATGGGGGCTTCCCGCCGGCTTTTCGGGATGAAGAGCAAAGGGGGATGGCGTATGTGGTTGTTCCATGCAAGCCGTTGATCAATCGTCCAGCCGGCGACTTTCAAGCAGGTGCCGGATTCTTCTCGAAATCGGGGCACACGACGGAATCAGGATTTTACCAGCTTGCGCTTGGGGAAACGAGAACTTGGTCACTCCGGGGGAAGAAAAAAAT
>JAJYKH010000139.1 GCA_021788685.1 Deltaproteobacteria bacterium
CTGATCATCTTCGTCATCATCTACCTCAACACCAAGAGCCTGATCAAGACCGGGATCGTCTTCCTGGCCGTGCCCTTCTCCCTGGTGGGGGCCTTCTGGTACATGTACCTGCTCGGGTACCACACCTCCATCGCGGTGTGGGTGGGGGTGATCGCCCTCGCCGGGCTGGACGCCGAGACCGGGGTGGTGATGCTCCTCTACCTCGACCTCGCCCACCGGCTCTGGCGGGAACACGGCCGGATGCACACCCGGGGCGACCTCCGGCAGGCCATTCACCACGGGGCGGTGAAGCGGATCCGGCCCAAGATCATGACCATCTCCGTGATCATCGCTGGCCTGCTGCCCATCATGTGGAGCCACGGCACGGGCGCCGACGTCATGAAGCGGATCGCCGCCCCCATGGTGGGCGGGGTGGTCACCTCCGGGATGATGGAGCTGCTGGTCTACCCGGTCATTTTCTTCGTGTGGCGGGGGCGGCGCCTGGCGCGGTCCCTGGCGCCCACCGCCGAAGGGGAGGTCGAGGAAACCTGGAGTGCAACGCAGAATACCGGGGAAGGGACCGGGGGCGGCCCGGCTCCCCTTGCCCCGGGCTGATGTGGACGAAGCCGGGCGGAGCGTTCCCGCCCCCAACCCGAAAAACGGAGGCAAATGATGCGAAAATTAATGAATCTCGTGGTGGCAACCCTCCTCGTCGGCGCCCTGCCCCTGGGCGCCGCCGCCATGGACCACCAGCAGCACGGGGGCTCCATGGACATGAACGGAAAGCAGCAGCACGGCTCCATGAACATGGAGGGAATGGACCACGGCGGCATGAGCATGGGCCAGGGCGCGGTCATGCTGGGCAAGCAGACCGTGGAGGGCGTCACGGCGTCGGCCCACCTGTACGATATCGGGCAAGCGACGGCCAACAGCGGGATGAAGGCGAGCCATCACTTCATGGTCGGGTTCGTGGACGCCGCTTCGGGCAAGCCGATGGAAGACGGCACGGTGGCGGTCAAGGTCGCCGGCCCCGAGGGATACCAGGCCGGCCCGGTCCAGCTGATGCCCATGGGCGGGGAGCTCGGCGCCAACCTCACGCTGCCCGAAAAAGGGGCCTATGAATTCGCCGTCGGCAGCAAGCTGGCGGACGGCAAGACCCGCCAGTTCAAGTTCAGCTACCTGCTCAAGTAGCCGAGCCGGAAAAAACGAACGCCGAACATCGAACGTCCAACATCGAATATTGAATGAAAGCTCACCGACGGGTGGTTTTCATTCAGGATTGGACGTTCGATGTTCTCTTTTCTTACCGGTTGTATTTCTCCTCGCAGGAAAGAAGCAGCTCCTTCTGGGCGTCGGCCAGCACCTGCTTCGCCTCGTCGATGTCCCGGGCGATCTGGGCGGCCAGCTCGTCCACCCCGTTGAACTTCCGCTCCCCGCGCAGGTAACGGAGCAGGTTGATCTTGATCGGCCGGCCATAGATGTCCTGGTTGAAATCGAAGATGTGGGTCTCGGCCGAGATGTGCTGCTCGCCGCCGAAGGTGGGGTTGTAACCGATGTTGAGAACCCCGCCGTAACATTTGCCGTCGTAAATCACCTGGGTCACGTAGACCCCGTGCTTCGGGCAAAGGTCCTCCTCGGACAGGTGGAGGTTGGCGGTGGGGAAGCCGATCACCGGGCCGCCCCGCTGCTTGCCCAGCTTCACCTCGCCCCGGATCTGGTAGGGGCGGCCCAGGAGCTTCCTCACGTCCCGCATCCGCCCGGCGGCCACCAGCTCGCGGATTTTGGTGCTGCTCACCAGCATGTCGTCCACGTAAAAGGGCTCCACCACCGTCACCGGGAACCCCTTCTCCTGGCCCTGGGCCTTGAGGAACTCGATATCGCCCTGGCGGTTGCGGCCCATGGCGTAGTCGTAGCCGATCACCAGCTCATGGACCCCGATGGTCCTGAGCAGCACCTCGTCGACAAAGGTTTCGGCGGGGGTCCCGGCCAGCTCGCGGGTGAAAGGCAGGACCACCAGCACGTCGATGCCGGCCATGCCGATCAGCTCCACCTTCTGCGCGAAGGTGGAGATCAGCTTGAGCCCCCGCTCCGGGCAGAGCACCTTCAGGGGATGGGGCTCGAAGGTGATCACCACGCTGGTTCCCTGGCAGCGGTAGGCCCGGCCCACCACCTCGCTGAAAAGGATCTGGTGGCCGAGGTGCACTCCGTCGAAATTGCCGATGGTGACGCAGGGCAGGTGGAACGGCTCCGTGATGTCGGAGAGGCTTCGATAGATTTTCATGCGCGGTTGCTCTGATGGGGGGAGAGCGCCCCGTTTTCTTTTGGGGACGGCTTGAAATTGCCTTGACAAAGACCGCCCGGAAAAATTACATTCGCTCCTGCATGCCGAAGTGGCGGAATTGGTAGACGCGCTAGATTCAGGGTCTAGTGGGGGTTTCCTCGTGGGAGTTCAAATCTCCCCTTCGGCACCAAAGCTCATCCCGCCAGCTTTCCTCTTCTCCCCGTTTTTCATCAGCAGCCGATCGATACCACCGGGTTGACAAACCACGGCGCGGGCCCCATCTTCTTCATGCAGCCTGCAGGTCTGCGGGCCGGCAAATGTGATGATCTCGCGAAAACCCCCGAAACCCAGCGGGCGGGGACCGTCGGCGGAGCGGCTTCTTGCGAGGCCGACAAATGTGCCGCTTTCTTTAATGATCTTTTCCTTCGATGTCAAGTTTGGGCCGCTCGCCCGCAGATAATCGGAAGGGAGGGAGACGGACTGTCCGGCTGTGGATACACATGATTTGACCGGCGCCGCCGGAGCCACTCCAGATTACCACACGGCCTCCCTCTGGTCGCTGGTTTTGTTGGCCCTCGACATCCCCCACGAGCTGGTCCGGCGGGACACGGTGTGGCTGCTGGTGGTGCCCGCCGAGCTGGAGACCGCCGCCCGTCGGGAGATCGCCTCCTTCGAGGAGGAGAACCGCGACTGGCCGCCCCCGCCGCCCGCCGCTTCCGAGCGCTTTTCCCTGACACCCGGCCACGAGCCGCCCACGGTGTTGCTCATGGGCGGATTCGTTCTCTTCTATCTCGTCACCGGCCCCTGGACCGACAACAATCCCTGGTTCACAGCCGGGGCGGTGGACGGCGGCCGCATCCTCCACGCCGGCGAGTGGTGGCGGCTGGTGACCGGCCTCACCCTGCACGCCGGCCCCGTTCATCTCCTCGGCAACGTGCTCATCGGCGGGCTCCTGGTCCATTTCCTCTGCAAGCGCCTCGGCACCGGCCTGGGATGGCTGCTGCTCCTTCTCACCGGCGCGGCAGGCAACCTGCTCAACGTCCTCCTGCGGGGCGAGCATGCGGCGGTCGGCTTTTCCACCGCGATCTTCGGCGCGGTCGGCCTGCTGAGCGGGCTCCGGCTGCGCCAGGGGGCCGGGCCCGGCAAGGCGCTGCTGCCGTTGGGGACCGCCCTGAGCCTGCTGGCCCTCCTCGGCACCGAGGGCGAGCACACCGATCTGGGCGCCCACCTCTGGGGGCTGGCAGCAGGGCTCATCCTGGGGCTGGCCGCAACGTACGCTCCCTTCATGCGGCGGCTGGCGGCCCCTGCCTGGCAGGTGGGCTTCTTCCTCCTCACCGTCCTGACGATTGCCGCTTCCTGGGCCCTGGCGCTGGGGTAAACCCTCACCAGCACCACATCGGCTCTCATTCACCATTGGACGTTCGATGTTCAATGTTCGATATTCAAGAAGCCCAACGACATCGACAGAGTGAGCGAGAAGGTGGACGACCGGATGATCTCGGAGCGCAAGCAGGTGGCCCCTGGGAAGCGCTCCGGGGCGAGGGCCTTGCGGGAATCAGGGGCAAGGTGCAGCGGAGTGAAGGAGATCACCTCATGAGAATGGGACGATGTGCCTTTGCCTCCAACCTGGCACTTCGCGGTCTGGGGGGCGCTTCGCTTGAGGTTAGAGGCTTGAGGCAGAAGCGTTTGTCTTTGCCTCCAACCTCTCAAACCTCTAACCTTCAGCCTTCAGCCTCCCCCTCCCCAGCCTTCGGATACCCTGGCCGCTGGTCGGGCTCGTAGGGAATCCGCCCCTTTTCCCGCAGCTTCCCCGCCAGGGCCTCGATGTGGGCCTCCTGGTCGAGCCGCGCCTTTCCGAGCTGGAGGAAGCGGCAGTTGCAGCGGGTGAGCTGGCCGCCGCACCAGGGGCAGACCTCCACGGGGCAGCCCAGGGTGTGCTCCTCCCCGGCGGCGGCCGAGCAGACCGGGCACAGCCCGGGCTGGCCCTGCAGGGAGGCGTAGATTGGGAACCCGGAGAGGTCCCGGTGCTTGGCGTTCAGCTCGTTTCGGCTCGTGAAGCCGAAATAGTCGAGCACCTCGTCCTCCCAGATGCCATCGCCCAGCTCGCCCAGGAACTCCGCCTGCGCGGTGTTGGCCAGATAATAGTACCCGGTGTGGAAGGTGAGGGCGGCGATGAGGAAATTGCCCTGGCGGCGGGCAAGGAGGCGCAGCTCGCGGATGCCGTCTTCCCGGGCCTCGGGAAGGAAGCTGTAGAAGGCATGGAGCAGGCCGAGGGCGACCGGGTCGGTTTCGTAGCGCTCCACCAGGGCGAGCGATTCCCGCCGGTGCTCCGGGGGCGCCGCATACTCGATGAACAGCCGGACCTCCTCCGCGCGGTCGCGCATGGTCTTCATCCGGTCATGCCTCCTTGGCCGCCCACGAGGCCGTCTGTCCTTTGATTTCCGCCACCCAGCGCCTGGTCTCCCCGGCGATGTCTGGGGCCGCGGTGAGGGCGGTGACCACTGCCAGCCGCCGGGCGCCCCGGGCGGTCAGCTCGGGGATGTGGTCGCGCTTGATGCCGCCCATCACCGTGAAGGGGAGCCGGCAGCGGGCGGCGAATCGTTGGACCGCGTCCGCTCCCAGGAAATGGCTCAGCCCGGATTTGGTCCGGGTGGGGAAGAGGGGACCGATGTTGAAATAGGAGGCGCCGCGGGCCTCGGCGGAGGCCGCCTGCTCTTCGGTGTTGCAGGAGACCCCGATGATGAGGTTCGGGGCCAGCCGGCGCACTTCTTCGGCCGGCAAGTCGCTGTTTCCCAGGTGCACGCCGTCCGCCCCGGCGAGCAGGGCCACGTCCACCCGGTTGTTGACGATGAAGAGGGCCCCGGCCTCCCCGGTCATTCTCCGGAAGAGGAGGGCCTTTTGGAAAAGGGTCCGGTCGTCCGCTTCCTTGTCCCGGAGCTGAACGATCCGGGCGCCGCCAGCCAGGACCGCCTCCAGCCACTGGCGGTCGCTGCGGCCGTTCGCCAGCCGCTCGCAGGAGACGGGGTAGACGGTGACCTGATCGATGAATGCTCGCAAGCGCTTGGCATAGAGGGGAGAAGCGGTGACCATGCTCGGGATCTCAGGGCGTTAAGGGTTGCCGGGGAAGCGCATCTCATCTATAGTAATCGATTCGCCGGCGCATTTCACCGGCCATTCCGTCCATGTGTCCATTTGAGAAAGGGGCCGCTCTCTGTTACAGTGGGTTGCCGGATGGCACATAACCGGCGGCTCCAGGCCTGCCTGGATTCATTTGTCCGAAAGGGATTTGACCTATGCTCGAAAAGCATTTCAGCGGCGAAAAAGCCACCCTCACCCTCGACGGCACGACATACGAGCTGCCGGTCATCATCGGTACCGAGGGGGAGAAGGCGGTGGACATCCGCGCCCTGCGGTCCACGACCGGCTACATCACCATGGACAGCGGTTTCATGAACACCGGTTCCTGCAGCAGCGCCATCACCTTTCTCGACGGGGAGCAAGGCATCTTGAGCTACCGGGGATACGGCATCGAGGACCTGGCCGAGAGCTGCTCGTTTGTCGAGGTGGCCTATCTGCTCGTGCACGGCAATCTGCCCACCCCAAAGGAGCTGGGCAGCTTCAGCCGGATGCTCGGGGAGTTCGCGATGCTCCACGAGAACATGATCCACTTCTTCGACGGCTTCCCGCCCAACGCGGCGCCCATGGCCATTCTCTCCTCCATGGTCAATTCCCTCTCCAGCTTTTACCCGGAGATGACCAACAATCCCCTGGAGAACATCGACCTGATGGCCGCCCGCCTCATCTCCAAGGTGCGAACCATCGCCGCCTTCTCCTACAAGAAGTCCATGGGCCATCCCCTGGTCTACCCGCGCCACGATCTGTCCTACTGCGCCAACTTCCTGAACATGATGTTCGATTCGCCGGTGCGGCCGTACGAGGTCAACGACGTGGTGGTGGCGGTCCTCAACAAGCTGCTTATCCTGCACGGCGACCACGAGCAGAACTGCTCCACCTCCACGGTGCGGCTGGTGGGCAGCGCCCGGGTCAACCTCTACGCCTGCATTTCCGCGGGCATCAGCGCCCTGTGGGGGCCGCTGCACGGCGGCGCCAACCAGGCCGTGGTGGAAATGCTCGAACGGATCCACCGGGAAGGGGGGGATTACCGCCGCTGCATCGCCCGGGCCAAAGACCCCAAGGACCCGTTCCGGCTGGTGGGGTTCGGCCACCGGGTTTACAAGACCCACGACCCGCGCTCCCGGATCATCAAGAAGGCCTGCGACGACGTGCTCGCCGCCCTGCGGATCGACGACCCCCTGCTTCACATTGCCAAGGAGATCGAGGAAGCGGTCCTGAAGGACGAGTACTTCGTCGAGCGCCATCTCTATCCCAACGTGGATTTTTACAGCGGCATCATCTACCGGGCGATCGGCATCCCCACCGACATGTTCACGGTGATGTTCGCTCTGGGGCGCCTGCCGGGGTGGATCGCCCACTGGAAAGAGATGTGGGACGACCCCAACTGGCGGATCGGCCGGCCACGACAGATCTACGTCGGCCCCCGTCGGCGCCCCTTCGTGCCGCTGAAGGAGCGGACGCTCGAAAACGTGTGATCCTCCGGGCCTGCCGAGGCCAGGCAGGCCCCCGCCCTTCCCGCCGCCCTCGAAAATCGCCTCTTTTCCGCCCAGCCCTGGCCGATCCATGGTGCAGGGGCTGGCGGGTTTTTCCAATGCCATCCCGGGGCCGGAGGGCGGCCCCGGGATGCTGAAGCCTGTTGACGATTCAATGGGGCTGTGTTACTTGACTCCTTTCAGGTCAGGCCCG
>JAJYKH010000140.1 GCA_021788685.1 Deltaproteobacteria bacterium
CATAGAAGGTTGGAGGTTAGAGGCAAAGGCACAATCAAGGTCCTGAAGTTTCGATTGGCTTGTTGTTCTGCCTCCAACCTCGAACCTCCGACCTCCAACGCTTCTCTCGGTTGGAGGAGCGCTTCGCTTGAGGTTGGAGGCAAAGGCAGAGGCAAGGACTTTGACCTTTCGCTTTTGCCTCCAACCTCAAACCTCCAACCTCCAACGCCTCTTCAGATGTCGAGTATCACCCGCGCCCGCCAGCGGCCGTCCTCCCGGCCCACGAACAGCTGGTGGTAGGTGACCGCCTTGACGCCCAGCCGCTCCTCGTCCCGTCCCGGCTCAAAGCGGTGGCCCCGGACGCGGGCGATGAGCGCGTTCTCGGTCATGGCGGCGATCTCCACGTTCGTGGCGACCATCCCCTTGGCATCATACAAGTATAGGAATTCCTGAAGGAAGTTAACCATCAGCTCCCCGGGGTCGCCGCCTTCCGCGCGGATTTCCTCGCCGAGCGGCTCGCCTTTGGGATTGGCCGCCACCTCCCAGATCAAATCGCAAAGAGCCAAGGCGGCGTTGGCGAACAGCTCGGGAAGGGAGGCGCCGGTCAGCTCAAAGCCGGTATCGGCGGTGTGCTCGATGACCCGGTAGGGGACCCGTGAGATGTGGTGGCCGGTCGTCACAGGGACCTCCCGCCGGAGAACGCGGATGTCGTGGTGGTGGAGGACCGATGCCGCCTCGAAGGTAAACGGCGGCAGGAGGTGAGCGCGGGCAGATGGCTTCAGGCAGAGCCGATGACGTCCCCGTAAAGCTCGATGGAGATGCCGTGCTTCCGCGCGGCTTGCTGCCACTTGAGCTCGTCGGGGGTGTGGAAGAGGACCTCGTCGTCGGCGGGCAGGTTCAGCCAGCCGTTCACCCCGAGCTCGTTTTCGAGCTGCCCCGGTGCCCAGCCGGCGTACCCGATCATGAACAGGTAATGGCGGGGGCCGCTTCCCTCGGCAATGGCCCTGAGGATTTCCGGATCGCGGGAAAGATGGACGGTTTCGGTGACCGCCAGGAAATGCTCGGTTTCGTACTCGGCGGTGTAGAGGAAAAAGGCGGTGTCCAGCTCCACGGGCCCGCCCATGTAGACCGGGGGCAGCTCGCTCTCGGGAACGGGAATCTTGGCGCTCCGCAGGATGTCCGCCATGGTGACGTTGGGCACGGGCTGGTTGATGACCAGCCCCATGGCGCCTTCCTCGCTGTGGGCGCACATGTAGACCACCTGCTCCTGAAAGCGGGGATCGGGCATCCGGGAGGTGGCGATCAGGAATTGGCCCTGCAAGGAATTCATGGAGATGGGCTCCTAGCCGTTCGGAGCTGCAGCAAAGAAGCTCCAAAATACTGATATAAAAGCAAAATGAGGAAAATGCCCGCGCTCTGGCCTTTCCCAAAATGTAACACCCCGGCAAGGAACCGGTCAAGGCTATGTGGCCTGGATGGAGGGTATCCCTTGGATGGGGGAAGTGATGGTTCCTCCCGGGACATCGTCGGTTACCTCCAGAAAAAACTTGGTCTTTTCCCGGAAAGGTATGCTAACCTTGAACATGGACGAGCAAATTCTTTTTCATTTTTCCCGCGGAACTTCCCCTTTGCGCCTGCCACGCCTTTAGAAATCGAATGCAGATCGACGTCAACAGAGAGCTCGACCGGCTGCTCGGCGGCAGCCAGCATGATCCTTTCCAGGTGCTCGGGTGGCAGGTGATCCATCGCGAGCCGCTCACCGTGGTGATCAGGACTTATCAGCCGCGCGCGGAAACGGTGCGGCTGGTCCTCGGCCGCGAGCGGCTACCCATGTACCGGATGCGGGATGCCGGCCTGTTCGAGGTGGTGCTCGCCAACCGGGGGCTGCCCGAAGAGTACCTGTTCGAAGTGGTCTATCCCGACCGGCCGATGCGCATCTTCCACGACCCCTACCGTTTCCCGCCCCTGCTGACCGAGTTCGACCGCTATCTCTTCAACAACGGCACCCATTACGAGCTGTACGAGAAGATGGGGGCCCACCCGGCCGAGGTGCAGGGCATCGGAGGGGTGGTCTTCCGGGTGTGGGCGCCTGCCGCGGTGCGGGTGAGCGTGCTGGGCAACTTCAACGACTGGGACGGCCGGGTGCACCAGATGCGCTGTCTCGGCTCCTCGGGCATCTGGGAGCTGTTCATCCCGGAAGTCAAGGAGGGGGAGTCCTACAAGCTCGAGATCAGGGACCGGGACGGCATGCTCCGCGAGAAGGCCGACCCCTTCCAGTTCCATGCCGAGCCGCGGCCGAAGCGCGCTTCCGTGGTCACCCGCCTCGACTTCGGCTGGCATGACGAGGAGTGGCTCGCCTCCAGACGCAGCAATAATGCTTGCACACGGCCGCTCTCGATTTACGAGGTGCACGCCGGCTCCTGGCAGCGCGATCCCGGGAACCCCGGCCGGTTCCTCTCCTTCCGGGAGCTCGCCGATAAGCTGATGCCCTATGCCAAGGACATGGGCTTCACCCATCTCGAGCTGCTGCCGGTTATGGAGCACGTGCGGGACCACGCCGGGGGGGTGCAGGTGAGCGGCTATTTCGCGCCGAGCAGCCGCTACGGCCCCCCCCGTGATTTGATGTCCTTCATCGACCAGTGCCATCGGAACGGGCTGGGGGTCATCCTCGACTGGGTGCCCGGCCAGTTGCCCACCGACGGCCACGGGCTGACGCGGTTCGATGGCAGCAGCCTGTTCGAGGAGGAGCATCCGGGGGAGGGAGGCAAGCTGCTCTTCCGGTATCGGCGGAAGGAGGTGGCGAACTTCCTCATCGCCAGCGTCCTTTTCTGGCTCGATAAGTATCATGTGGACGGAATCAGGATGGAGGCGGTCACCTCGATGCTTTACCGGTCCGAGGCTGCGGGCTGCGGCGGCCGGCGGGAAAACCCCGAGGCGATCGATTTCCTCGCCCACCTGAACCGGGTGGTGGCCGGACGCTTTCCCGGGGTGATCATGACCGCCGACGAACGAAGCGGGTTTTTCGGGGTCACCCGCACAACGGAGGCGGGCGGGCTGGGGTTCGCTTTCAACTGGGACCAGGAATGGGCCGCTGCCACTCTGGACTACTTCTGCACCGAGCCGCGGTTCCGCAAATTCCACCATGGCGGGGTCATCCAGCCCCCTCCCCGGGAATGGATGGAGCGGCCGCTCCTGCCGCTGTCGCACAAGGAAGTGGTGCCCGGCAGGGGATCGCTCCTGGCGAGGATGCCGGGAGACAAATGGCAGCAGTTCGCGGGGCTGCGGCTGCTCTATCTCCTGCTCTGGTGCCGCCCCGGCAAGAAGCTGCTCTTCATGGGCAACGAATTCGGCCAGCTTTCCGAATGGCGCAGCCAGGTAAGCCTGGACTGGCATTTGATCGAGGATTTCGGGTATCATCGGCAACTGCAGCAGTTCGTGAAGGAGCTCAACCGTTTCTACCAGGCGCAGCCGGCCTTGTGGGAAGAGGACTACGGGGAGGGCGGGCTGCGGTGGCTGGCCCGGGAGGACGCCGAAAGAAGCATCGTCGTCTTTGCCCGCCAGGGCCGGATCCCGGAAGATCACCTGGTCTGCCTCCTCAACTTCACGCCCGCGGTGCACCACGATTATCCCATGGCGGTGCCGTTCTGCATCCGCTACCAGGAGGTGCTTTGCTCCGACGAATCCCGGTTCGGGGGCAGCAACGTCTGCAACCCCCACTTGAAGGAGCCGTTCGGAGAGCCGGTGGAAAACGGGCCCTGCCATGTCCTCGTTTCGGTGCCGCCGCTGGGCGGGATCATCCTCAAGCCGGAAGGCGAATCTGGCGGGGAGCTTCAGGGAAAACAGGAAAAAATGGGAGGGAAATCTGATGGCGTCCACTGACGAGCTGCAGCCCCAGGGGGAGAAGATGCGCCGCACCGTTCTCTGGATTTCCGAGACCTTGCGGGTCCACCCGGAAAAGGACCGGCAGGCCATCATCCGGGAGGCCCAGATCCGATTCGACCTGTCGCCCCTGGAGGCGAAATTCATCAGCGACAAGCTGGGCAAGGGACTGCCGCTCGAAGAATAAGGTAAGTTTCAGTTGCTGCTGCCGTTTTCCCCTTCCGGCGCGGGCATGGGGATCTTGAGGAGCTTGATTCCTTCCTTCGCCAGCACCTTTTCCTCCTCCTGGGAGGCCACCCCCCTGATGTTGCGCGGTTTTTCCACTCCAAAGTGGATCTTGAGGGTCTCGGCGGCCAGCTTCGGCCCCACGTCCTCGAAGTTGCTCCGGACGTAGTCCTGGAGGTGGCGGAGAACGGCGGCCGCGGCGAACGCCTGCATCTGCTCCTGATTCGGTGATGAATTGCCGGAGTCGGCGGCGGTGGTATGGACCGCCACCGGCGAGAGGATCTTGTGCACCTCGGCGGCCCCGCATTGGGGGCAGGTGAGCAGCCCTCCTGCCTGCTGCTCCCGGAAGCTGTCGCTGTCCTGGAACCAGCCCTCGAACTGAAAACCGCAGATGCAGAGCAAGTCGAAAACGATCATGGCGTTTCGGTCAGAATGACTCCCGTTCTTCTCGAAAGAGGAATGCCTTCAGCGATAGGCTTCTCACTAATAAACCGGGTGGCGGAAATGTCAATGCCGCTGGCGTGCCCGCCGTTTAAGTCCGCGCTCATGGCTCCGGGGAAAACAGCCAGTCCCGGAAACGGGGAGCGATGGCCGGCCAGGAGAAGCGCTCCGTAAGCTCCGCAGCCCGGGCCGGGACGAACGGGCGGAACGCTGCCAGCTCCCGTTTGAGGGCGGGGAGCAACTGTCCTTCTTCGTAAAGGAATTCCGCCGGGAACAGCTCGGGGTAGGAGAGGCGGGCCGGGAGCAGTGGCCGGCAGCCGGCCCGCACCGCCTCGAGGACGGCGAAGCCGAAGAATTCGTGGCGGGCGGTGGAGACCACGATGTCTCCCTGCCGCAGCCACCGGATGTATTCCCGGCGAGAGCGGGCATAGCCGCAATGGAGCAGCCGGCGGTCGAGGCGGGCGGCGGCCTCGGCAAAGACGGGCGGTACCTGCCGGAAGGACTGCCCCAGGACGATCAGGCGGAAATCGGTTCCGGCGCGGTCCAGGGCAAACAAAGCTTCGAAAAAAGTCTCCGGATCCTTGTCGTGCTCCCAGCGGTGGTTCCAGACGATCACCGGCGGTCCGGCCGAGAAGCGCCGGGGCTCCGCGTCGATCTCGCCAAAGTCGAGACCGGGCGGCAGCACCGAGGCCTTGGCGGCCAGGCGGGGACGCAGGCCAGGGAAGCCAATGTCGCATCCCTGGCGGAGCACCGCCTCACAGCCGGCCAGGAAGGTCTCCATGTTGTAATGGGAATTGAAGGCCAGCCGGTCGGCGGCGAGTCCGGTGGTCAGGTTGGTCAGCCCGAAATGGACGTCGCGCCCGTCCTCGCTCTGCACCGGATAGGCGAACTGGTTCTCGTGGTAGTAGGCGAGCACCGGCACCCCGCGCAGCCAGGCCGGCCCAAGGCCGCGGAGGGCGGCCACGTCGACGAACGTGGAGCAGAGCACCGCCTCGGGGGGCTCGGTGCCGCGGAGCAGATCGGCAAAATGGGGGGCGGCCAGCCGCATCCGCCATTTCCATCTGCGGGGAGGGAGGGTGAGCCGCTCCCAGGCGAAGGGGAGGTGATGCGTCAGGCCTTCCAGGAAGGTCCGGTGCGAGCCGCCATAGTAAGGCTCCAGGAGTATGATGCGGGGGGGCGGGGTTTTTGTCATTCAAGCGAATCGAATTCGGCTTATGGAAGCTTGAGGTCTCGCTTTTGCCTCCGACCTCCAACCTCGGTCCTCCAACCGCAAGCCCTCACCCCTGCCCATACCTCTTCTTCAACGTCTGGTACGCCTGGTTGATCTCCTTCATCTTCTCCTCGGCCACCTTCCGGAACTCCTCGCCCAGGTGGGCGACCTTGTCGGGGTGGTACTGCTGGCTGAGCTGCCGGTAGGCCGCCTTGATCCGGTCGAAGTCGGCGCCGGGCTCCACCCCCAGCACCCGGTAGGGATCTTCTTCCCGGATGGCGGCCTGCCGCTGCCGCATGGTGTAGCGGCTCTCGATCCGCTGCCGGTCGTAGGCGGAGAGATCGAGGAAGCTCCCGATCTCCCGGGCCAGCCGGAGCTCGGGCTCGGGGACCACCGGCTTGGTGAACAGCACCTGGTAGATGAGCTCAAGGAGGATGAGCCGGGGCTCGTAGGCGAAGCGATCCTTGAACTCGCCCAGCAGGAGCTGCAGGTCGGCCCCGGAGCCGGCGGCCTGGCCCATGAGCTCCCGGACCCATTGGAGCTGGCCGGGGGAGTAGCGGAGGTGGTCGCGGAAGAAGCCGACCATGATCTCCGATTCCTCCCGGGTGATGGTGCCGTCGATCTGGGCGACCCGGGTGAGAATGTGGATGAGGAGCTCGACGAACCGGTTGTGGGCCTCGGCCTGGGAGCGCTCGAAGTCCCGGACCTGGCGGCGAAGCCGGCGGGTGAGCCACCAGCCGGCTCCGACCAGGAGGAGCAGGAAGAAAAAAGAGCCGAAGAAGAGCACGCCCATGACCCGGAACAGCAGGGGGGCGCCGCCCGCAAGCAGCAGGAGGAGCAGGAAGATCAGCAGGCAGCCGCCGCAGCCCGGCTGCGCCCGGTAGGTGTAAGAGCGCATTCAGACCCGGGCTCTAGCCGAGATTGCTGGCGAAAAAGGCCTCCACGAACTCCCGGGGGTCGAAATCGCGCAGGTCCTCCATCTGCTCGCCAATGCCGATGAAGCGGATGGGGATGTTGAATTCGTGGCAGATGTTCACCACGATGCCGCCTTTGGCCGTCCCGTCGAGCTTGGTGAGGGCGAGGCCGGTGATGTCCACCGCCTCGTTGAACAGCCGGGCCTGGGAAATGCCATTCTGGCCGGTGGTGGCGTCGATGACCAGCAGGACCTCGTGGGGGGCGCCGGGAAGCTTCTTGCCCATGACCCGCTTGATCTTTTTCAGCTCCTCCATGAGGTTGACCTTGGTATGCAGCCGGCCGGCGGTATCGACGATGACCACGTCGAACTGGCGGGCGCGGGAGTAATCGAGGGCGTCGAAGACCACAGACGAGGGACC
>JAJYKH010000141.1 GCA_021788685.1 Deltaproteobacteria bacterium
CGATCTATTTCGGCCCATCCCTTCACCACCTCTCTCGGCCACCATGACCACCGGGTGACCAACCGCTACCGGCCGGACGGGCTCGATTTCATCTTCAGCGCCCTGCACGAAGGAGGGCACGCCCTCTATGAGCAGAACATCGGCGAGGCCCTTGCCGGCACCGCTCTCGACAGCGGCATCTCCCTCGGGGTGCACGAGTCCCAGTCCCGGCTGTGGGAAAACATCGTCGGCCGCAGCCTGCCCTTCTGGGAGCACTTCTATCCCGAGCTCCGGCAGGCCTTCCCGGCGCAGCTCGGTGACCTGCCCCTCGCGGATTTCGTGGCCGGCCTCAACCTGGTGCGGCCGGGGCTGATCCGGGTGGAGGCGGACGAGGTGAGCTACAACCTCCACGTGCTCATCCGCTTCGAGCTGGAAAAGGTCCTTATCGACGGCACCCTTGCGGTGGCCGACCTGCCCGCGGCCTGGAACGAGAAGTACCGGGACGCCCTCGACGTGCGGGTGGAGCGGGACGCCGAGGGGGTGCTCCAGGACATCCACTGGTCCCATGGCAGCTTCGGCTACTTCCCCACCTACACCATCGGCAACCTGGCCGCGGCCCAGATTTGGGAGGCCTATCGCGGCTTCGATCCCCATCCCGAAGAGACCCTGCGCCGGGGCGACCTGGCCCGTGTACGAAGCTGGCTCGCCGAGCGGATCTACCGCCACGGCAGCATCTACCCGCCGGCGGAGCTGATCGCCGCCGTCACCGGCAGGCCGCTCGCCGCCGACTCCTTTCTTTCGTATCTCGCCACCAAGTACACGGCGTAAACGCTCCAGCTGTTCCAGCCGTTTAAAGGTCGGATTCACCGACAAACCCGCAAAAACCTGAAAAGGCAACGCAGAGTCGCAAAGTCGCAAGGGAAAAAGGTTGTAGATAAATAGCTTACCTTTGCGTCTTCGCGTTAGGAAACAGGCTTTTTGCGAGGACGACAACGGTTGTCCGCCGCCCAAATTCTCCTGGCCCCGGGGAGTGGAATCGTGGTATTCTCGCCGGCAGGGGCGGTGAGCAGCTTTCTCCATCATGCCGCGGGCTTCCGGTCCGCTAACCGCGATGTGAGCCGTCCCGGATGGTCTTTCGGAGCACCCGCATGGGGGTGCCCTGGCGTAGGGAATGAGCGATGCGGAAGAAAGTGATCGGCGTTTTCGGCGCCGGCCGGCTGCGCGAGGATGATCCCCTCTGGCGCCAGGCCGAGGAGGTCGGCCAGCGCCTGGCCCTTGCGGGCTGCATCGTGCTCACCGGCGGCCTGGGCGGGGTGATGGCCGCCGCGAGCCGGGGCGCCAGGGCGGCGGGCGGGCTCACCATCGGCATCCTCCCAGGCGACCGCCGCCGGCCGGGTCCCCATCCCAACCCGGATGTGGACATCGCCATCTTCACGGGCATGGACGAAGCCCGCAACGTGATCAACGTCAAGACCTGCGATGCCGCCATCGCCATCGGCGGGGAGTACGGCACGCTCTCGGAAATCGCCCTGGCCCTGAAGGTGGGCTGTCCCCTGGTGCTTCTCGCTTCCTGGTCGCTTTGCCGCCCGGACGGGGGGGCCGCAGCCGGCTTCTTTCCGGCCGTCACTCCCGAAGAGGCGGTGCGGCTCGCGATCGGGGCCTGTGGGCCGTGAGGAAACCGGGGCAGGGGGCCGGCCGCCAGGCTGTTTTTCCGTTCTTGCCCTTCGTCTAAAAAAATGGGCCTGGGGTAAACGGCCCATTGACGCCTCTCCCCAGGTGGTGTTAGGTACCGGAAACGGTCTTTTCGCCCGATTGCGGCGTTGCTCAGTCGTCTGGAAATGGTCACGCAAGGATTGTACGCTCCACTCTCCAGGCTCCTGCGCGCCTTGCACTCGAGCGAAAATTCTCGTTTCCGGGCGGGGA
Organism: Deltaproteobacteria bacterium; assembly: GCA_021788685.1. Taxonomy (GTDB): domain Bacteria; phylum Desulfobacterota; class Desulfobulbia; order Desulfobulbales; family UBA5123; genus JAJYKH01. The sequence goes on from JAJYKH010000141.1 coordinate 1,903, forward strand.
CTCGGTTTCAGCGGTCGTCTTCCGATGCCAGGGCAAGGCAAGGCGAACGGTTTCGAGTCGAAAGAAACAACCTCAGGGCAAGCTCAAAGCTCATTGGAAGGAGGAGAGAGCAATGATCCGCGCCTGCACGAGGACGAGCATCATTCATTTACTCGTTCTTCTGCTGTGGGGGGCGGCCGCGCAGGCCGCCAGCGATCCGTTTCCGCTCTACGACTGCATTCGGCCGAACGTGGAGTTCTGGAAGAAGATTTACGGCGAATATTCCACCTCCCAGGGGCTCATCCACGACAGCGACAACCTATCGATCGTCTACGGCACCGTGGATCTTGGCGGCGACGGAGGCGGTTGCCTGACCCCGGCCGCCGCGTTGCGGGTGGAGCAGGCCAAAGAGAAGTACGACCGCATCCTGGCCGAGCTCGCGGCCGGCAAGGCCCCGGAAACCGATGAGGAAAAACGTGTGGCCGCCCTGTTCGGCCCCCAGGCCGGGCCCGATGACTTTGCCGCCGCCCGGAGCCGGATCCGCTTCCAGCTCGGCCAGATGAACCGCTTCCGGGAAGGGGTCATCCGTTCCGGCCTCTACATGGGCGAGATCAAGAGAATCATCAGGAGCTACGGCCTGCCGGTAGATCTCGCCTACCTGCCCCACGTGGAGTCCTCCTTCAATTACCGGGCTTGCAGCAAATCCGGGGCGGCCGGGATCTGGCAGTTCACCGAATCGACCGGCAAGAAATACCTGACCGTGGATCATACGGTCGACGAGCGGCGCGATCCCCTGCGCGCCACCCACGCCGCCGCCCAATACCTGCAGCACGCCTATGAGCAGCTGCAATCCTGGCCCTCGACGATCACCTCTTACAATTACGGCATCGCCGGCATGGTGCGGGCCCAGATGGCCAAGGGGAGCTATCCCAGGATCTTCACGGATTACGCCGATGGCTATTTCAAATTCGCCTCCCGCAACTTTTACTCGGAGTTCCTGGCGGCCCGGGAAGTGGCCAAGAACCACCGCGCCTATTTCGGGGAGCTGGGCATCGATCCCCCCCTCAAGGCGAGCGAGGTCGTGCTCCCCGGCTTCATGCCTATCGTCGATCTCGCCCGGCGGGTCCACGCGGACCTGGATACCCTGAGGGAGCTCAACCCCGCCTTGCGGGAGCCGGTATTCGCGGGCCGGAAGGACGTGCCCATGGGCTTTTGCCTGCGGATCCCCCAGAAAAGTTCCGAGCAGCTGGAAGCCCTGGTGGCAGGCCTCGGGGGCGGAGGGGAGCGCCCCAGGGAGCAGAAGCGGGGCCGTTTCTATGAGGTGCGGCGGGGCGACACCGTCTCCTCCATTGCCAGGGCGCACCACATCAAGGTTAACGAGCTGATCGCCGCCAATAACCTCGGCCGGAAGGCCACCATCCGCTTGGGTCAGGACCTGCGGATTCCAGGCCAGGAGAAGGAAGCCGTCCTCGATGCCGGGAACGTGGAGCAACCCGAGCAACCGGAAGAACAGCCGGCGGTGGCCGCCGTCCCGTCCCCCGAGCCGGCCTCCGCCCCCGCGGCCCCGGCCTCCGCGGCTGTCCCGGCTCCCGAGCCGGTGCAGCAGGTGGCGATGGCGAGCGGCGGCAAGGGAGCCGCCACCGGCGGGGTGCCGCTGCTGACGGCCGCCCGGATCAAGGTGGCGCCGAACCGGGCGCCGGCTGCCAGACCGGCCCCCGGCAACCCGGCGGTGGTCACGGGCCACTTGGCCGTGGAGAAGGTGATCACCAGAAAGGGCAGGACGTACGGCATCATCCATGTGGAGCCAAGCGAGACCCTGGGCCATTATGCCGAGTGGCTGGAGGTCCCCGCCCAGGAAATCTGCAAGCTGAACGGGTTCAAGAAGAACCAGGCGATCAGGATCCGCCAGGCGATCAAGATTCCCCTGAACCGGGTCGCCCGGAAAACGTTCGAGGAGCGCCGCTTCGAGTACCATAAGGGCATCGAGAAGGATTTCTTCGCCGCTTTCCGCAGCAACGAAACCCGGCGGTACCAGGTCCGGAAGGGGGACTCCATCTGGACGCTCCTCGACCGGTTCGACGTGCCGTTCTGGCTGGTCAAGAAGTACAACGAATCGGTGGACCTCAACCATTTGAGGCCCTCCCAGGAAATCGTGATCCCGGTGGTGGAGAAGATCGGGGAGCATCGAAAGCACCCCGCGTGATGGCGCCATGCCCGAAAGGAACCCCCGTCCGGTCTACCTGAAGGATTACCGGCCCCCGCCCTGGGTGGTCGAGTACATCGACCTCCGCTTCGACCTGGACGAAGAGGCGACCCTGGTGCAGGCCAAGCTTGCCTGCATCGCCCGGGAGCCGGGGCGGTGCCGGGCGCTGGTGCTCGCCGGCCGCGACCTGGAGCTGCGCTCGGTCTGCCTGAACGGACGTCGGCTGCGGGCGGCCGAATTTCAGGTGGACGGCGAAAGCCTCACCATCCCCCAGGCACCCGACCGCTGCACCGTGGAGATCGAAACCCTCCTGCGGCCCCAGGCGAACACCGCCCTGGAGGGGCTGTACCGCTCGGGCGGGAACTTCTGCACCCAGTGCGAGGCGGAGGGGTTCCGCAAGATCACCTACTTCCCTGATCGCCCGGATGTCCTCGCCCGCTACACCACCACCGTCGTTGCCGACAAAACGAGTTGCCCGGTGCTGCTCGCCAACGGCAACCTGGTGGCAGACGGCGACCTCGAGGACAACCGCCACTTCGCGGTGTGGGAGGACCCCTTCCCGAAGCCGAGCTACCTGTTCGCCCTCGTGGCGGGAGACCTCGTGGCGGTGGAGGACGAGCACGTCACCGCCTCCGGCCGCCGGGTCCTCCTGCAGATCTACGTGCAGCGCCACAATCTCGACAAGTGCGCCCATGCCATGGCCGCCCTCAAACGGGCCATGCGCTGGGACGAGGAGGTCTTCGGCCTGGAGTACGACCTCGACCGCTACATGATCGTGGCGGTGGACGATTTCAACATGGGGGCCATGGAGAACAAGGGCCTCAACGTCTTCAACTCCAAGTACGTCCTCGCCAACTCCGATACTGCCACCGATGACGATTTCGAGGCCATCGACACGGTGATCAGCCACGAGTACTTCCACAACTGGACGGGCAACCGGGTCACCTGCCGGGACTGGTTTCAGCTGAGCCTCAAGGAAGGGCTCACCGTCTTCCGCGACCAGGAGTTTTCGGCGGACATCGGCTCCCGGCCGGTCCGGCGCATCCATGACGTGCAAAACCTGCGCAGCCGCCAGTTTCCGGAGGACGCCGGCCCCCTGGCCCATCCGGTGCGGCCGGACTGCTATATCGAGATCAACAATTTTTACACCATGACCGTCTACGAGAAGGGGGCGGAGCTCATCCGGATGCTCCACACCCTGATCGGGGCGGGGGCCTTCCGGGAGGGGCTGCGGCTCTATCTCGCCCGGTTCGACGGGAAAGCGGCCACCACCGACGACTTCGTCGCCGCCATGGCCGAGGTGTCGGGCCGCGACCTCGGCCAGTTCCGCCGCTGGTACGAGCAGGCCGGTACCCCGGAAGTCCGGGTGGCCGCCGAGCACGATGGAGCCGCGGGCGGGTATTCCCTCACGGTCACCCAGAGCTGCCCGCCCACTCCGGGCCAGCCCGAGAAGAAGCCGCTCCACCTGCCCCTGGTCGTCGGCCTCCTCGGTCCCCGAGGCGAGGAGCTGCCTCTGCGCCTCCAGGGGGAAGCGGAAGGGGCCGCGGGGTCCAGGGTCCTCGAGCTGCGGGAGGAAACACACCTTTTCCGCTTCACCGGAGTGACTGAAAAACCGGTGCCGTCCCTGCTGCGGGGCTTCTCGGCGCCGGTAAAGCTCCTCTACGATTACACCGACGAGGAGCTGCGATTTCTCCTCGCCCATGACCCCGATCCCTTCAACCGCTGGGAGGCGGGGCAGCGGCTGGCCTGCCGGCTCATCCTCGCGCTCGCCGCCGACTACGGTGCCGGACGGCCCCTGCGGCTGGGGCCGGAGACCGCGGCCCCGTATGCCATGATCCTGGACGACCGGGGCCTCGACGACAAGACCTTCGCCAGCCAGCTCCTCGCCTTGCCTGCGGAGGGCTACCTGGCCGAGCAGATGGCGGTGATCGACGTGGAGGCGGTCCACGCCGCCCGGGAATTTTTCCGCGAGGCCCTGGCCCGCGCCCTGCAGGAGCGGCTGCTCGCCGCCTATCACGACAACCGGGACCCCGGGCCGTACCGTTTCGAGGCCGCGGCGGCAGGCCGGCGCCGCCTCAAGAATTTGTGCCTGGCCTACCTGGTCGCCACGGGCGGCGACGACATGCTGGCCCTGGCCCATCGGCAGTTCCGGGAAACGGACAACATGACCGACTGCCTGGGGGCCCTGGTGCCCCTGGCCCACCGCGAGCACCCCCGGCGGCGGGAGGTGCTCGCCGCGTTCTACCAAACCTGGCAGCACAATCCCCTGGTCCTGGACAAGTGGCTCGCCATCCAGGCCACCGCTCCCCTCCCGGGGGTGCTCGGGGAGGTGCAGGTCCTCACCCGCCACCCCGCCTTCTCCATCCGGAATCCCAACCGGGTCCGGGCCCTCATCGGCTCGTTCGCCACCGGCAATCCGGTGGGCTTCCACCGGGAAGACGGCGCCAGCTACCGCTTCCTGGCGGACCGGGTCCTGACCCTCGATTCCCTCAACCCCCAGACCGCCGCCCGCATGCTCGGGCCGCTCACCCGCTGGCGCCGCTTCGGCCCGCCCCGCCGGGAGCTGATGCGTGAGCAGCTGGAGCGGATCCTCACCACCCCCGCCCTGTCCAGGGACCTCTACGAAGTGGTGGCCAAGAGCCTCGCCTGAGGTGCTCGCCTTCTCCCAGCGCATCCGACCGTCTGTCCAGAAGGGAGCCGGCAAGGTACCCGAAAAGAAAGTCCGGGTGGCGCCGAAAATCGGCCTGGGCGTTTCTGTGCAAACGGGAACGGGGGCTGGGCTGCTTGCCCTTGGCTCCCGGAAGCGATAACATATCAGGAGAATACGGCAAGATAGGCGTAAGCGGTCATAGGGCGCCCCATCTCCATTGTCATCGGCCTGCAACCGGAGCACCAGTCCAGCTCGCAGGCCTCTTTGTCGGCACTGCTGCCGACGCTAATCGCTGGATCAGGGCACCCCGCGACCGCTTACAAAAC
>JAJYKH010000142.1 GCA_021788685.1 Deltaproteobacteria bacterium
ATCTCTTTCCGTGCGCGAGGAATGGAAGATGCTCGTGGCCGTCACCCCCCAGGAGCGGGCCCTCATGTTCAGCGGCCCCATGCCCATGGCGCAGTTCCGGGCCAAGGTCTGGAACCCGGGCTTTGCCGGGCCGGACGCCCCCGGGGGGGGAGACCCCCTCCGGGACCTGGCCCCGGGCCTCGACCGGAGCCCCATCGGCACCATCGTCACCGGCGACCTCCGACGGCGGCAGCCCTACTGGGCCAACGGCGAGTTTGCGGCCCCCTGCACCTTTTACTGCCCCACCCACATCCCGACCATCGACCGCCTCCGCCTCCTGCGGGAGGGCAAGAGCAAGGATGCCTACCAGCTGGTCCTGCGCTACACCCCGCTGCCCGCCTCCATCTGCGGCCACATCTGCCCCAATCTCTGCATGCAGAACTGCTCCCGCCAGAACGTGGACGCGAGCATCGACATCGCCATGCTGGGCCGGGCGGCGCGGGACGCGGAGCTGCCTCCCTTTGCCGCCCCCACCGGCAAAAAGGTGGCGATCATCGGCGGCGGCCCGGCCGGCATGAACGCCGCCTGGCACCTCGCCCAGGCCGGCGTCGAGACCCACATCTTCGAAAAGGGGCAGCACCTCGGCGGCAAGCTCGCCCAGGTCATCCCCTGGGAACGCCTTGCCAAGGCGGTGTGGGACAAGGAGATCGAGCGCTTCCTTTCCGCCCCCAACATCCAGGTCCACCTGAGGAGCGAGGTCACCAAGGAGCGGATCGAGGAATTCAAGAAGGAATACGACTACGTCATCGTGGCGGTGGGCACCCACGAGCCGCGGCGCATCCCCTTCCCCGGCCACGAGCGGGTCGTCACCGCCCTCGACTTCCTGCGGGGGGCTAAGAGCGATGCCCCCATCAAGCCGGGCAAGCAAGTGGTCATCATCGGCGCCGGCAACGTGGGCTGCGACATCGCCTGCGAGGCCTACCGCCTGGGCGCCGAACAGGTGACCCTGGTGGACATCCAGAAGCCGCTCGCCTTCGGCAAGGAAAAAGCGGCGGCCGAGGCCCTGGGGGCCACGTTCAAGTGGCCGGTCTCCACCCGGGAAGTAACCGAAGAAGGGTTGGTCGCCGCCTCGGGCGAAGTCATTCCCGCCCAGACGGTCATCATCTCCATCGGCGACATCCCGGCCATCTCCTTCCTCCCCGAGACGGTGGAGACCATCAAGGCCGCCGGGGGCACCTGGATCAAGTGCGACCCCTCGGGCCGCACCAGCGATCCGAAGATCCTCGCCGTGGGCGACGTGGAGCGGCCGGGCCTGGCCACCAACGCCCTGGGAAGCGGCCGGAATGCCGCCGGCTACGTCATCGCCGCCCTCAATGGCCAGGAGTACCAGCCCTTCACCAAGAAGGTGATCGCCCCCGCGGCCCTCACCCTGGAGCATTACTGCCCCGAGCCTGTGGCCGCCACGGCCGAGGCGGAGGCCGCCCGGTGCGCGAGCTGCGGCACCTGCCGCGACTGCCACCTCTGCGAGACGGTGTGCCCCACCCAGGCCATCTCCCGCCGGGACCTGGGCGAGCTCGGCTACGAGTACGCCTCCGACCCGGACAAGTGCATCGCCTGCGGCTTCTGCCGGGACACCTGCCCTTGCGGGATCTGGACGATGCAACCGTTCTAAGCGGCCATACGTGACATTGTTTTTTGAAGGGGCGGGCAACCGCCCCTTTTTTTTGTCCACCCCCCGAAGCCTTTCCCTCTTCCTGACTTCCCAACATTTTCCTTGCAGCGGGTGGGGTGGGCATCGCCCACCGCTTCAAATTCCCTCATGGTGGGCAAGCCCACCCTACGATCTAAGCTCATCCCGCCAGGAGGGCAATCCGCGCGGTCCGACACTTGCCTCCCACATTTCCCTTGCAAATCAAGCCGGTTGCGTGGACAATCGGAGCCAGCGTCTCTTGGTGCCGAGCCGCTCTATCCATCCGATTGAAACGGAGGCTTTCCATGGCAGAACCAACCGCGCCCGCCAACTACGTGAAGAAGGAGACCATGCTGCTCGTGGCGGCCGTCTGCCTGCTGGTCGGTTTCGTGAGCGGCGTCGTCTTTTCGGTGTTCAAGCTCGACACCGGGGAGGAAAAGCAGGCCGCCACCCAGCAGGAGGCGGGGGCCCCGGGGCAGCCGCAGGTGACCCCCGAGCAGGCCCGGCAGATCGCGGACCTCGAAAAGGAAGTCGCCGCGGATCCCAAAAACGTCCAGGCCCTCATCGACCTCGGCCATCTCTACTTCGATACCGGGGAGTCGGAGAAGGCTATCCAGGCCTATACCCGGGCACTGGCGATTACCCCGGACAACCCGGAGGTCCTGACCGATCTCGGGGTGATGTACCGGCGGGTCGGCCAGTACGACAAGGCCCTGCAGGTGTTCGACAAGGCCATCGCCCTGAGCCCCACCCTGCCCCAGCCCCGGTTCAACAAGGGCGTGGTCCTCATGTTCGACCTCAACCGCCCGCAAGAGGCCCTGCAGGCCTGGGAGGAGCTCCTCAAGATCGATCCCAAGGCGACTGCCCCCAACGGCCAGCCGCTCCGGGAGATTGTCGATCACTACCGCAAAGAGCTGCAGCAATCCGGAAAGCAGGGGCAGCAGCAGGCACCGGTTCCCGCCGGCAAATAATGGCCGAGAACGTTATCCATCCCCTGTTCGACCCCTGCGACCGGGGCAAGACCGCCTCCCCCGCGGAGCTGGCGGCGATCTTCCGTCCCTCCGCGATCGCGGTGGTGGGCGCTTCGGGCCGGCCGGGGAGCGTCGGCCAGTCGGTGTTCAGCAACATCCTTTATGGCGGCTTCGCGGGCACCATCTACCCGGTCAACCTCACCGCCCACTCGATCAACGGGGTGCGCGCCTACCGGTCGCTCGCCGAGATCCCCGACCCGGTGGACTTGGCGGTGCTCATCGTCCCGGCGGCGGCCACCCCGGCCATGGCCCGGGAAGCGGCGGCCAAGGGGGTGAAGGGACTCATCGTCATCTCCGCGGGCTTCCGGGAGACCGGCCCGGCCGGGGCCGAGATCGAGCGCGAGCTGCAGACGGTCTGCCATGAGCACGGGATGCGGCTCATCGGTCCCAACTGCCTGGGGGTCATCAACACCGACCCCGAAGTGCGGCTCAACGCGAGCTTCGCCCGCCGGCGGGCCTTGCCCGGCCACATCGCCTTCATCAGCCAGTCCGGGGCCCTCTGCACCGCGGTCCTCGACTTCGCGGCCAAGCGGAACATGGGCTTTTCCAAGTTCATCTCCGTGGGCAACAAGGCGGACGTGGGGGAGCTCGCCCTCATCCGCTACCTCCACGAAGATCCGCAGACCCGGGTCATCATGATGTACGTGGAGGAGCTGCGCCACGGCTTCGAATTCATCGAGACCGTGCGGGAGATCACCGGCGGCGACCGGCCGACCCCCATCCTGGCGATCAAGTCGGGCCGCACCGCGGCCGGGGCCAAGGCCGCCAGCTCACACACCGGGTCGCTCGCCGGCTCCGAGGAGGTGTACAACGCGCTTTTCCAGCAGGCGGGGATCTTCCGGGTCCAGACCATCGAGGAGCTGTTCGACTACGCTATCGCCTTCGGCAACCAGCCCCTGCCCAGGGGCAACCGGATCGCCATCGTCACCAACGCCGGGGGGCCCGGGATCATGGCCACCGACGTCACCATCCAGACCGGGCTCCGGCTGGCCCCCTTCGAAGAGACCACCACCGCGGCCCTGCGGAGCCACCTCCCGGCGGCGGCGAACATCGCCAACCCGGTGGACGTCATCGGCGACGCCCGGATGGACCGCTACCGGGACGCCCTGGAGGCGGTGCTCGCGGACGGCAACGTGGACGGGGTCATCTTCATTCTCACCCCCCAATCCATGACCGAGATCGAGGCCACCGCCCGAGTGATCCCCGATCTGGCCCGGCAGAGCGGCAAGCCGGTGATCGCTTCGTTCATGGGCCTGATGGACGTCTCCCCCGGAGTGGAGATCCTGGAGGCGAACAGGATTCCTCACTACCACTTCCCGGAAACCGCCGCCCGGGCCATGGCGGCCCTCTACCAGTATTCCCGGTGGATCACCAGGGAGCACCCGGAAGCGGGGCCCCTCCCCGTGGACCGGCCCAGGGTACGGCGGGTGATCGAAACGGCGCTCGCCGCCGGACGCCACTACCTCGGGGAGGCTGAGGGCAACGAGATCCTCGCCGCCTACGGGTTTCCGGTGCTTCCCGCCCGCCTGGCGACCAGCGCCGCCGAAGCGGCCGCCGCGGTGGCCGCGCTCGGGACCTGCGCCTTCAAGATCGTCTCCCCCCAGATCGTCCACAAGACCGAGGCGGGCGGGGTGCGGACCGGGATCGCCACCCCGGAAGAGGCCGCGGCCACTTACGAGGAGATGGTCGCCCGGGTCCGGGCGAACCGCCCCGACGCGGCGATCACCGGCGTCTACGCCCAGCAGATGGCCCGGTCCGGGATGGAGGTCATCCTGGGCATCAACCGCGACAAGGTGTTCGGGCCGTTGCTCATGTTCGGCCTGGGCGGCATCTTCGTCGAGGTGCTGAAAGACGTGAGCTTTCGGCTGGCCCCCATCCGCCGGAACGGCGCCCGCTTCCTGGTGGACTCCATCAAGGCCCGCCCCATGCTGACCGGGGCGCGCGGCCTCCCCCCGCGGGACGTGGACGAGCTGGAGCGCTGCCTCCTCCGCCTTTCCGCCCTGGCGGTGGATCACCCGGAGATCGCCGAGCTCGACATCAACCCCCTGTTCGTGCACGAGGCGGGCGCGGGCTGCTCGGTGGCCGACTGCCGCCTCCTCCTCGACCCCGGCCGCGCCTGCCCGAAACCACCGGATTGATCAGCGCTGCAGATTGTAAAAAACACCCGCTCCCACCGAAGTTTTTCGTTTCCCTTCGTAATTGCTTCAGCTCGCTGCAGGTGATGGAGCCCCTGGCAACCGGCCAGGATGGCATTTCGGTGCGTCGCGATCCATCCTTTCAAGCACCTCCGTAATGCCGGGGTTTCTTTCAACCTCCGATTCCAAAGCCTTCCACAACCTTCCTCCTGCGGCAGCCGAGCTCATCCTTGCTTGAGCTCTGGATCGTACCTTCGATTCGTAAACGACGACAGCTCAGTCGACTGGCTCTCCCCTTCCCGTTATTATCTTAACGAATTTGTAAATACAAAAATTACATTTTTGAGAGTTTTCCCATTTTCAAGATCTCGGAATTTCAAGTCCCTTCGTACGATTTTCTCTTTATGTATCTTGCACATGAACATCAAATCGCTTGAAGAAAAGGGGGATGAACTGGAGAGGCCCGGAGCTTGCATCAGCACTCAGACAAAGCGGGCGCGCTGGATTCATTCCAGGCCGGCAACGATGATCGATCCGATGGATGTTTAACTTGCAGGCTAAAGGCTTTGCCAGATCTTCGAAGGAGGAACGGGAAATGTCTGAACAAGCTGGCTCACCGAAAATCGTACCCACGCTAGGCCTGGTGGGGGCCACCATGAACGCGATGGCGCTGATCGCGCCGGGCGCGTTCCTGTGGATCAGCTACCAGTTGCAGGCTGCAGCAACCGCGCCGGGCGGGGCGTCGGTCGCCTCCGACATCTGGCCGGGAATTGTGGCGGCCCTCGCGGTCGCCTTCCTCACGGCGCTTTCGTACGCCGAGCTGGCGAAGATCTACCCCGAGGCGGGGTTCGCCAGCGCCGCGTACTTCGCGGAAAAGGCCTTCATTGACAGCAATGGCGGCAAACGCACGAGGGGCGCGGTCTCCGCGGCCCGCATCTCCAAGCTGGCCACCGGATGGGCCGCGCACCTGTTCTACTGGGTTTACCCGGGCATCATGGTCGCCATGTTCGCCACCATGATCGGGTATCTCTACACCCAGTTCACCGGCGGCACGCTGTCCACCCCGGCCCTGGTCGTCATCGCGACCGCCATGGCCTTCGGGGTGGCCTATGTCGCCTATCGCGGGGTGACCGGCTCCACTATGGTATCCGTCTGGATCAACGTCATCCAGTGGGTCTCGCTCGTCGGCTTCAGCCTGCTGGCGATTTATTACCGCATTGCCAATCCCCAGAACGTGACCGCATGGTCCTTCAGCGGCGTGCTTGACGTTATCAAACCGCATTCGCTGAACGGTGTGCTGGTCCAGGCCACAATCGCCATTCTCATCCTCGTCGGTTTCGAGAGCTGCACCGCGCTGGCCGCGGAGACAAAGCAGCCCGAGAAGAACATTCCCAGGGCCATCATTATCGCCCTCGTCGTCCAGGGCCTGTTCGCCTATCTCTTGGGATACCTCGCCACGGGCCTCATGATCGGCGACAAGTACACATCTATCGATGCCACCTCCAAGAAAATCCTGACTGGCATGGATGCCGCGGGCGCCTCATCCGCTCCCCTCGGGGACTTGGCCAAGCTCATTGGCGACAACCTCCTTCACGGCATCGGCTTCGGGCTCATGATCACGATCGCGGTCACCGTCGTCATCGCCATCATCGGCACCACGCTCAGCTGTATGAACACGGCCGTCCGTATCTCGAATGGCTTGGCCGAGGACAGGGAGCTGCCGGAGTTCATCGGCTTCATGAGCGGCAAGTTCAGCACCCCCCATACCGCCATCTGGACCCTGGCGATCGTCTCCAGCATCATAGCGGCCATCGGCGTCCAGTCCGTGGTCGGCCTGACCGGGATCACCCTGGCTTCCAACTTCGGGACCTTCACCCTGTATGGCCTTATCTGCGTCTGGACCATCGTCGCGTTCAGGAAGAGAGAGGATTTCAATTTCCTCAAGCACGGGCTCATCCCTGCCCTGGGCGTGGCGACCAACGTGATCATGCTCGTGGCGATCATCTACCTGTACGCCATCGGCAACCAGGATGCGCAGACCGAGGCGAAGATCTGCTTCTATATCGCCGGGGGCTGGGCGCTTATCAGCATCGGGTACGTCATCATGACCAGCGTGAGCAAGACCTACGGGATGAAGATGATCTCGGCGGTCATCCGGCCCGAAAAACTGAGCATCCTGGTGGACGTCCTCAAGGACGAGGAC
>JAJYKH010000143.1 GCA_021788685.1 Deltaproteobacteria bacterium
TTCCGATCTAAGGCTGAAGGCAAAACCAAAACCACCCCCGGAGGACGGCATGGAATCCCGGTCGACCACCGTGGAAGGGGTCCGGATGCGGTGGGAGGAGCAGGGCGAAGGGCTCCCGGTGGTGCTCATCCACGGCATTCCCACCAATCCCGGCGTTTGGCGGCACATGGTTCCCCTGGTGCGGTACGCCCGCTGCCTGGCCTGGGAGATGGTGGGCTACGGGCTTTCCATTCCCCAAGGGCGGGGGCGGGACATTTCGGTGGCCCGCCAGGCCGAGTACCTGGCCGCCTGGCTCACCGCTTATGGAATCGAGAAAGCGGTGCTGGTGGGCCACGACCTGGGGGGCGGGGTGGCCCAGGTCATGGCGGTCCGGCACCGGGAGCGGGTGGCCGGGCTGGTGCTGGTGAACGCGGTCTGCTACGACTCCTGGCCCATCCCCCGGGTCAGGCTCATGCGCGCCCTGGGTGGCTTGGTCGAAAAGCTTCCCAACCCGTTTCTGTGGCCGGCCTTCGCCCAGCTCATTCTTCAGGGTCATGACCAGTGGCGCCGGGGCTGGGAATCGCTGCCTGTCCACTGGGGGCCTTATGCCCGGGGCGATGCGGCCGAGGCCCTTGTCCGCCAGGTCCGGGCTCTCGATCCCGAAGACACCCTGGCCGTGGCGGGCCGGCTGCCGGAGCTGCGGCTGCCGGCCCGGCTGGTGTGGGGCGCGGCCGACGAGTTTCAGAAAATCGAATACGGCGACCGGCTGGCCGGGGACCTGGCCGCCCCGATCGACCTGGTGCCCGGTGCCCGGCACTTCGTGCCCGAGGACCACCCGGAGCGGGTGGCGGCGGCGATCGAGGAGCTGCTCCGCGAGCTGCGGCTACCGGCTGCCGGGACCGCCTGAGAACCAGAGAGGGACGGCTATATGGAGCTTCACGCGTGGGGCGCGCTGTACGCCGGGTTCTTCGCCACCCTGGCCATGCTGCTGGCGATGTACGTCTTCGTGCTCCTCCGGCTGGCCTTCGACATGCCTCGGCTGCTCGGCTTTCTCTTCACCGGCCCCGAGAACCTGCCCGTCGCCTATGTTCTGGGGTTTGGGGGCACCTTCACCATGGGTGTCCTCTTCGCCTTCTTCTATGCCTTCTTTTTTGCCCAATTCAGGTGGCCCCTCGAATGGGACACCGGCCCCTGGCTCGGCTTGGTGCACGGTCTCGTGGCCGCCGGCCTGCTCGGCTTCCTGCCTCTGGTTCACCCCCGCATGGGGGAGGGCCGGCCGCTCGGCCGCCCGGGTCCCTTTGGCACCGGGTTCGGGATGCTGGTTCCTCTCGGGACCATCCTGCTCCACATGCTCTACGGGCTGGTCCTCGGCGCCGTTTACGGCCCGGCCTGAGGAGGTCGCGGAAAAGGAAGGAGGCTGGCGTCTAGGGAAGGCTGCCCCGGGGAGGAGCGCCCCCTCGTGGAGGCAATCCACTTCCGCCGCCGGCATCAGGGAGTGAACCGGGTCCCGTCGCAGAGGGCGTGGAATGCAAGGAGGAAAAGGGCGGCGTTCCAGGACTGGCCGGCCATGCCCATGGGGGCGCCGGTCCGGCCGTGGAGCCATTCGTTGAACTGCCAGCCCCCGGCCCGGTTGGCCGCGGCCACCCGCTCCATCTCCCGCCAGGCCTGATCGGCCATGCCCAGCCGGTTCAGCAGCAGCACCCAGAAGCCGCCGATGAACGGCCAGATGCCGCCGTTGTGGTACTGGTGGGGATAGTTCTGCCGGTGGCGCTCCATGTACCGGCGCCAGAGGGGGCTGCCCGGCTCGATGGGCCTAGCCACCGCGGGCAGCGGAAAGGGGGCCGCTTCGGAGAAGGCGAGCACGGCGCGGGCCATCCGGGCCGCCCGGGAGGAGGGGGCGAGCCCGGTCAGCGCCGCGAGCACATTGCCGAGCAGATCGATCTCTCCGCCCCAGAACGAGAAATTGACGAAGCTGAGGTACAAGTCGGGCGGATGGTCCGCCTGCCGCCGCACGTAGTGGCCGAGGAGCCGGACGCGCCGGTCGTCGGGCAGGCCGGGGCCGAACGGTGCCAGCAGCTGGTTGGCGTAATCGATGGTTTCGGCGGCGGGAAGGGCGTAGAGCTTTTTGACCCAGAGCCAGAGGGAATTGGTGGTGAGGACGAACCCGGAGCGGGGCATGATGTCCGCCCAGTCGCTCGCCTCGTTCTGCTGGAGCAGCCGCCATTGAGGGTGCTCCTGGCAGGCAAGCCACCGAAGCGCCCTCCGGACCGGCAGCTCCAGCGCCTTCCCCAGCGGCCGCCCGGGAACGGACCGGTCGTGGAAGGCGATGGCGATCAGCCACCAGAGGGTGGCATCGATGCAGCCGGTATACCAGAAATCGGCTTCTCCCGTTTCCGGCTCGACGAAGTTGGGGACTTGGCCGTTGGCCGCCTGGCAGCGGGCCAGGGTAAGCAGGCCGGCCCGGGCCGTCTCAATGAGGGCGGCGTTGCCGGAGGCGATCATCCCCAGGCCGCAGATGGCCGCGTCGCGGCCGAAGATGCTGGTGTAGCGGCGGGAGGCGGCCGCCGGCGTCCGGCGCGAGGCCAGGATGCCGGCAGGGGTGGTGTTCTCGTGGAGCAGGTCGAGGGCGCGGCAGTAGCACTCTTCGAGCAGGTTGCCGCAAGCCGTCCCGGCCGGGGCCGCTAACCCCATGATTTCCTCCCAAATAGGCAAAAATGCGCCATTTCGGGCGGCATTCTACCCGTCGGCCCCTGGACCCAGCAAGGGAATTCCGAGTGTGCGGCTACCGGTGGGCGTCGCCGATCACTTGCTGCTTGGTGCGGCGGCAGACGTTCTCGGTCTGGTCGAAGACGTCGCAGGAGGTGCGCACGAAGGCGTGCTGGCCGGGCACGAATTCGCAGGTGGTGGCGAAAAAGCAGGTGTTGCTGAAGCTGTCCCAGTGCTGGCATTCCTCGACGCAGGCGAGGCGGCCGTAGCGGTAGGTCTTCCGCTCATACAGGCACTTCTGCTCGAACTGGTCCCAGAACTGGCAGTCGGTGAGCTTGATCACCTGGGGCTCCGCCCGTTCGACGCACCGGACGGTCAGGTCGTCCGCCGAGTAGCTTTCCCCAGCGCCGAGCACGACCTCCCGGCCCCAGGCCGGCAAGGCGGCGGCGCACAGGGCCGCGGTGAGGAAAAAGAATGCGGATGCAACGCGCTTCATGGCCAATTCTCCTTGTCCGGTGTTCCAGCAACCCGGGCCATGATGATGAAACCGGCCGCGTTTGTCCACGTCTTTTTTTCTCGGGAGGACGGCGGGAGCGGATTTCCTGACAATCAAATACCCCTTGTCTTCCTGAAAAATTTCCCCATATACTTGAAGTGGTACGAATGGGCGGCGGGGTCCTGCCCCGGAGGGCCGGCCGCTGTCGGCAGCCATCGATTCCACTCATACGACCAGGAGGAAGGACATGAAGAGGATCACCACCTTATTGCTGGGCATGGCCTTATTGGCGGCTTCCCTGCAGGCCTGCCACACCGTTCGCGGTGCGGGGGAGGATGTGCAGCAGGGGGGGCGGGCAATCGAGAAATCGACCGAGTGACCGCCGCTCCTTAAGAATGCGCCAAGGCCCGGTCCGCCGGGCCTTTTGCTTTCAGTCGGGGGGCCTGCCGGACCTCCTCCCCGCTCCCATGCCGGACCACTTTTCGGTGATGGTCCCGAAACGAGGCAGGGCTCCTGGCGGAGGAAAATGAGCGGCACCTGCGCCACCGGAAACCGCCGCCCGGACACGCGAGGGCTAGAGGGCTTCCATCTGCCGCTTCTTGACCATCTCGTAATCCCTGCCCAGCTCTTCCAGGTCCTTCCTGGGCAGGTACTTGCGGACCCAGCGGAAGATGTCCTCCTCTTCCTCCTTCAGGTGATGCTCCGTGAATTCTTCCAGGATTTCGTACTTCACGGCCCATCGTTTGTGGTCGTGCGGAAAGTTCTCCAGGGCGGCGAGCATGAAGGAGATGACGTAGTGCTCCTCCTCCGCCTCGGCGGCAGCATCCCCCACCTCTTCCTTATCGAGGATGTGGTTGAGGAAGTAGAGCTCCTCGTTCCGGTGGTGCACCTCCAGGTTCTTCCGCAGGCCCCCGAACCGCTGCTTCTCGTGGCCGGCCTTTTGGAGCAGAAACCGGATCTCCCCGTGGTGCTTCAGCAGGGCGTCGACGATGTCCATCATGTGTTTCCCCCCTTTCTGTCCGTGAAGTTGAAGAGCAGGTCTTTTGACTTCAGTGTAGCAAAGGCGTGGGGATCTTTTCCATTTTGGACGATGCCGGATGGTCGTGCTGAGAGGCCGAGCAATCGAGCATCAACGTCGATGGGGACCGACCATACCAAAATCAAAGCTCGATATTGGACGTCCGTCTGTTCCCTTACTGTCCGGGTGCCCTGCCTCCGGTCAGCTTGGCGATCTTTTCGTCGATGGAGGCCAGAAGCCCGGCAACCCCTTTCTTCTCGAGAACTTCCACGAACTGGGTGCGGGTGAGGGCGAGCTGGCTGACCCCGTCGACACGGATGTCGGCAATCAGCCAACCGGCCCCGCTCCGAACCATCCGGTAGTCGAAAACGACCTTTTTGCCGTCTTGAGTGGTGAAGGTGCTGACCACGTCTGCAATGTGGTCTGCCGGCTTCGGAAGCTCCGGCGGGGAGAAGGACTCGTTGTGAAAGGCGTCGAAGTTGCTGGCGTAGGAGGTGATCGTCCACTCCCGGTATTTGTCCAGGTAGCTCTTCTGCTGGGACGGGTCCATTTCCGCCCAGAACCGGCCAGCGGCGGTGCGGGCCATGAGCGGTAAGGCAAAGGTCTGGTCGATGACCGGGGCCAGGATCTTATACCGGCCTTGCAGCCCGAGCTTGGCGCCGCCGTGCATGGACTGAAGAAGGCCCTGATTGAGCCGGGTCACCTGCTCTTCCGGGCCAGGGGCCTGGGCCATGGCCGCCGGCAGGGCGCAGCAGAGGACAAGCAGCAGGACGATCATCGCTTTTGGCAGGGTCATACGGGCCTCCTCGTAAGCGGTCGCAAGGCTCCCCATCTTCCTATTGTCATCGGCCTGCTCGCGGAGCACCAGTCCAGCTCGCAGGCCTCTTTGCCGGCCCTGCCGCGGACGCTCATCGCTGGATCTGGGGCACCTGCGGCCGCTTACAAAACCGGGAATGGATTGACCTCCGGGGCTTTTACCCTTGATCGGTTACGTCTCCTCGGGGGGATTCCCCGGAGAACAGGTGGAGAGAATAGAGAATGAAGACAGTGTAGCACAGAAAAGCGAACGGACAATCGCCATTGCGGCACCCCTTCCACAAATTTCCGGTGATCGATCTTTGCAGCCATGACCGGGGACCTGACTCGCCGGAGCGACATCCTGCCTTGCTGCCACTCCCAACCCTTCTTGACAAGAAAACCGGGGAAAACCTAACCTGTAGATATCTCACTGCGCGTTGTGAATGCGTGCGGCGGAAGAGCGAGGTTTCGCAATCACCTTCTCAGTCGGGCGGGCAAAACGAGAAAACAACAGGTTCCATAACGTGGCCCGTCGGATTCGCGGCTCCTTGCGAGGCCGACAATGATCCGAGAATTCCCGCTGGGCCGCATGGCGACCTTAAGGGGGCAGCCGTCCGGCTGCCGGGGGGAAACGACAATGCACACCGCAGGCACCAATGGCTCCGTTGCAGCCAGGCAGACCGGAAACCCGGAGGATCACGGGATCAAGCCGGTGGCTTCCCTGTTCACGCTCCACCATCTGCAGCACGCCATCGAGCGGGGGCGCCGCGTTCTTCTTTCCCGGCAGCATGCCGATGGGTACTGGGTTTTCGACCTGGAGGCGGACTGCACCATCTCGGCCGAGTACCTGCTCCTGCAGGCCTATCTCGGCCGCCCGGTGCCGGCCGGGGTCAGGGAGGGGATCGCCCGCCACCTCCGCCGGGCGCAGCTGTCCTCCGGAGGGTGGCCGCTGTTCGCGGAGGGGGCGCCGGATCTCAGCGCCTCGGTGAAGGCCTATTTCGCCCTGAAGCTCGCGGGCGACGATCCGGAGCTTTCCCACATGGCCAAAGCCCGGGCCTTCATCCTGGCGCAGGGCGGGGCCGCCCGGACCAACGTCTTCACCCGCATCACCCTGGCGCTCTTCGGCCAGGTCCCCTGGCGGACCCTGCCGGCCATGCCGCCGGAAATCATGCTGCTGCCGGAGTGGTTCTTCTTCCACCTTCACAAGGTGTCCTACTGGTCCCGGACGGTCATCGTGCCGCTCCTGATTCTCTATGCCCGGCGGCCGGTCCGCAGCCTGCCGCCCGAGAAGGGGATCGCCGAGCTGTTTCTGGACCCGCCCGCCCGGCTCGACCACCTCGACCGGTTCGCGGCCGGCAGCTGGCGCAAGAGCTTTTTTCTCCTCCTCGACCGGGGACTCAAGCGGATGGAGCCGCTGTGGCCAGCCGGCCTCAGGCGGAAGGCGGAAGAAAGGGCCGAGGCATGGACCCGGGAACGGATGCGGGGGGAGGGCGGGATCGGCGCCATTTTCCCGGCCATGGCCAACGCGGTGATGGCCTTGAAGTCCGTCGGCTGTCCGGATGACGATCCCGACTTCCAGCGGGGGCTGAAGGCGCTGGACGACCTTCTCCTCCGGCGGGATGACGAGCATCTTTGCCAGCCGTGCAATTCTCCCATCTGGGACAGCTGCCTCGGCCTCAACGCCATTCTGGAGTCCGGGCTCGAACCGGGCCACCATTCGGCGGCCAAGGCGGTGGACTGGCTCATGGCCCAGCAGCATTCCGCCCCGGGGGACTGGGCGCGCAGGAACCCGGGACTGGCGCCGGGCGGCTGGGCCTTTCAGTTCGAGAACGGCTTCTACCCGGACGTGGATGACACCTCGATGGTGCTCACCGCCCTGCTGCGGGCCGGTCTCTCCGCTCCGGCCGACCCCCGCCTCGCCCGGGCGGTGGAATGGATGCTCGGGATGCAGAGCGGAGACGGTGGCTGGGGGGCGTTCGACATCGACAACGACTCGCTCCACCTCAACGACATC
>JAJYKH010000144.1 GCA_021788685.1 Deltaproteobacteria bacterium
AAACCTGTTCACCCCCGGGGCCGACACCCGCAAGGAGGAAGGGGTAGTCATCTCCGATCTCGCCGACCCCCGGCTCGACGAGCTGGTGGGAGCCTCGGCGGCGAAGGCCCTGCGGGAGGATGTGGAGCTGCTGGACGGGGCGGCCAATCCCTTCGACCTCGATCACTACCTACGGGGCAACCAGACCCCGGTCTTTTTTGGGAGCGGCATCAACAACTTCGGGGTGCGGGAGCTGCTCGATGCCTTTGTCGAGCTCTCCCCCGCCCCGCGGCCACGGCCGACCGTCACCCGGGAGGTGTCCCCGGAGGAGGCCGATTTTTCGGGCTTCGTGTTCAAGATCCAGGCCAACATGGATCCCGCCCACCGGGACCGGATCGCCTTTTGCCGCATCTGCTCCGGGAAGTTCCAGCGGGGAATGAAAGTCATGCACCACCGGCTGGGGAAAGAGGTGACCCTCGCCAATGCCACCATCTTCATGGCCCAGGATCGGGCCAACGTGGAGGAGGCCTACCCGGGCGACATCATCGGGCTCCACAACCACGGCACCATCAAGATCGGCGACACCTTCTCCATCAAGGAGCCGCTCAAGTTCACCGGCATTCCCAATTTCGCCCCCGATCACTTCCGGCGGGTGCTGCTGAAGAACCCCCTCAAGCTGAAGCAGCTGCAAAAAGGACTCACCCAGCTGGCGGAGGAGGGCGCGGTCCAGTTCTTCCGGCCGCTGATCGGCAGCGACTATATCCTGGGAGCGGTGGGGGTGCTCCAGTTCGAGGTGACCATGGCCCGCCTGAAGGATGAATACTGGGTGGATGCGGTCTATGAGCCGATCGAGCTGGCGGTGGCCCGGTGGATCATCTGCGACGACAAGAAAATGCTCGCCGATTTCCAGCGCAAATATCAGGACAAGCTCGCCTTGGACGCCGAAGGCCAGCTCACCTTCCTCGCCCCCTCCACTTGGCACCTCAACTACGCCATGGAGCAGTGGCCGGACGTCTCCTTCCGCAAGACCCGCGAATACAATTGATCGTAAGCGATCATAGAGACCGAATCTGCCTTGTCAGGGGCTTGTTCGCGGACCCGATACAGCTTCACAGCCGCTTTGCGATCGGCACTGCTGCCGACGCTAAGCTAGCATCTCCGCCACCTGAGATATTACGAAAATGAGGCAGGAGCCCCCTCAACGCTCCGATGCCCGGTGATCGGTTACAACTGATCTCCCATCCACCTCCAGATGCGGGAGTTTTCCATCTTTTCCTGCTTTCCATCATCAACGTCCCAAATAAAACGAGGCCGCAACCCGTTCAGGCTGCGGCCCCTTGGCTTTACACCCTAGTCGGAAACGGCCCTGACGGTGCCGCCCTCGAAGGACTCAGCGCGGATCATCGGATGATCATTTGGCCGGACCCTGTTTTTCGGGCGCCGCCTTGGGCGGCTCGGGCTTGGCCGGGGCGGCCGGAGGAGCGGGTTGCGCCCCGGGCGCCCCATGCTCCGGCGGGGCCTTTTGCAGCTCCTGCTGTTGCTGCTGCATCAGCCAAGCGTTGCCGGCCCTGCCCAGCTGGGACTGGATCACGGGCATGAGATCGGCAAGGTAGTCCCCGTATTTCTGGTTGATCGCCTTTCCTTCCGGGCTGCGGTAGAAATTGGTGAGCGCCTTGATCTCCCTGAGCGTGAAGTGGTTGGCCATGGCCTGGACCGCCTTCTGCTCCATCAGGTTCATGTCAACGTTCGCCCTCATGAACCTGATGAAGTCTTCCCGTTTGTCCGGCGGAAACTGCTTCGACATGTCGTTGATTGCATTGTCGATCGTCGTTTTCAGCGGCGAAACCAGCTGATGCTCCTGGGCCGCCTTCAGCCGGTTTTCCGGAGTGTCCGCCCCCAGTTTGTTGCAGGCCGGCAGAGCCGTCACGAGCAACAGGCCCAGCAGCAGCGCCCAGCATTTTTTCATTGCGTGGTTCATCACCTCTCTCCTTTGGTCGGTTGATGGATTGTCGGCCTCGCAGAAACCCCACGGCCGACGGGCTGATCGTGCCCCCTGTTGTCTTCTGGCTCCAGCCCGCCGGGGTCCCGAGGTTTTGAACGGCCATCATGTGCGCGCTTCCCTATTGATAATCTCGCAGAAAGTCGAATTCTGGATCCGGATGGCTAAGCACAAAAGTTCGATATACAAGGCGCGGTGGTGTCGCGAAAGCGGAGGCGTACATAAGGCGTCGAGCATTTCGCGACCCGCCGCAACGTAGTAGATTGAACCTTTTGCGACGCCATCACTATTTCTCCGGGGCTACGCCCCGGGAGTGAGCTTCTGAAATCGGTCCCAAAAGTCGGGAAACGATTTGGCGACGCAGGTTTCACCTTTGATTCTGACCCCCGGGACAGAGAGCCCCGCCACCGCGAAGCTCATGGCGATCCGGTGGTCGTTGTAGGTCTCGATTTCGGCGCCGTGCAGCTTGGGGTTTTCCCGGCCAGCTCCCTCGATCGCCAGGTAGTCGGGCCCTTCCTCGGTCCGCACCCCCAGCTTGGCCAGCTCGCTCGCCATGACGTGCAGCCGGTCGCATTCCTTGATGCGCAGGTGGGCGATGTTGCGGATAACGGTCCGCCCCTGGGCACGGCTGGCCACCACCGCCAGAGTGGGGACCACGTCTGGGCAGTCGCCCATGTCCGTCTCGATCCCGTGGAGCTCCCCCGGGCCGATGATGGTGATGCCGTCCATTCCGCTTTCCACCCCGCACCCCATGTCGCCCAGGAGCTGGGCGAAAACGGCGTCGCCTTGAAGAGAGGGCGCGGGCACGTTGGCCACGGTCACCCGGCCGCCGGTCACCGCCGCTGCCGCCCAGAAGTAGGAGGCGCTGGAGGCGTCGCCCTCGATGCGGTATTCCCGGGCCTGGTAAGTGCCCCGGGGGACGGTGAAGCTGGTGCATTCCCGGTTGGCTGCGGCCTTGATGCCGAAAGAGGCCATCACCGCCAGGGTCATGGCCACGTAAGGCTTCGAGAGTACCTCTCCGGCCACCTCCAGCCGCGCCTCCTCCCGGGCGTAGGGTGCCACCAGGAGAAGGGAGGAGAGATACTGGCTGCTCTTGCCCTCGGGCAGCAGGGTTCGGCCGCCGGCCAGCCCCTTGGCCTTGATTTCGAGCGGCGGGCAGCCGGTGCCCTTGAGACTCGCGACCTCCACCCCCCAGCCCCGGAGAGCCTCAATAAGGGGAGCGATGGGCCGCTCTTCCATCCGCCGGTCGCCGGTGATCCGGAATACCCCCTGGCCCAAAGCGGCTACCGAGGTGAGAAAGCGGGTGGCGGTGCCGTTGTTGCCGAGATAGATCACGCCCACCGGGGCTTCGATCCGGCCGCCCCGGCCCCGGACCAGCCAGGCGTCGCCCCCATCTTCCACGCCGATGCCCATGGCCCGCAGCGCCTGGGAGGTGTACCGGGTGTCCTCGCTCGCCAGGGGGCCCACCAGCCGGCTCTCGCCGTCGGCCAAGGCGGCGGCGACGAGAGCCCGCTGGGTGAGGCTCTTCGACCCGGGCACCTCGACGACGGCGTTCACGGTGCGCAGGGGGGTGATTTCAATCATACGCTTCTCAACTCGATGCTCGCAAAAGGCAAATTTTTACCACGAAGGGCACGAAGAAAAAAGCTATTCCTTACGTGTCGTTCGTACTCTTCGTGAATCCGGGTTTCTGACCCCCCGGTGTGGTCATTGCGGGAGTCCGGCGAGGAGGGCCTCCCGCATCACCGCGAGCGGGGCGGTCTGGCCGGTCCACAGCTCGAACTGGGCCGCCCCCTGGTAGAGGAGCATGGAAAGCCCGTCGATGGTTTGACAGCCGGCTGCCGCCGCCTCTTGCAGCAGCTTGGTGGCGAGGGGCGCATAGACGATATCCATGACCACCCCGAACCGGGCAAGGGCCTCCTTGCGGACGGGCATGGTCTCCGCCAGGGGGTCCATACCCACCGAGGTGGCATTGACCAGGGCGTCCGCCCGGTGGTCTCCTGCCTCGGCCAGGGGCAGCCAGGGGCAGCCTAGGGCGCGGGCCAGCGCCTGCCCCTTTTCGGGGGTGCGGCTCGCGATGACGATCTCCGCCCCTGCTTCCAGGAGGCCGAAGCCAATGGCCCGGGCGGAGCCGCCCGCCCCCAGGAGGAGGACCCGGCTGCCCCCGAGCCGCAGCTTTTCCGCCAGAGCTCGGTTGGCCCCGAGCCAATCGGTGTTGAGGCCGCGCAGTTTTCCGCCGCTCACGACCAGGGTGTTGACCGCCCGGATCTTCGCCGCCACCGGATCAATTTCATCCAAATACGGCAGCACCGTCTGCTTGTGGGGGATGGTCACGCTCGCTCCCCGGATGCCCAAGGCACGCAGGCCGGTGAGGGCGCCGGCCACGTCCTCTACCTCGAAGGGGAGGTAGGCCTTGTTGAGCCCCAGGGCGGCGAAAGCGGCATTGTGCATGGCCGGGCTCAGGGAGTGGGCCACCGGCCGGCCGATGATGCCGTAGATCTCGGTCCGGCCGTCAATGGTCATGGGGTGAGGTCCGCGAGCAGCCGGCGCAGCACCGAGGCGGACAGCTGGCCGGGAGCGGTCGCCGCGCCGTGGTCCGGGGCGGCATAGGTCATGAAGCCGTTCAGCTCCAGGGTGGCCACCCGGCTGATCATCCCGGGCCGGCCCATGCAGAAGGCGATGAGGGGGAATTCCATCTCCGCCGCTTCGTCCTGGAGAGCGAGCACCCGGAGCACGTCCCGAAAGTCGCGGGCGGTGGTCACGATCTTGCCGATGTGGGCGCCGCTCCGGTACTGCTCCTGGAGGATGGTGGCGATGGCCTGGGCGGAAGGGGTCACCTTGAAGTCGTGCCAGGAAACGATGACCTGGCCGCCATGCGCGCGGGCGGCGGCCAACACCTGATCCCGGAGGGCGGGCTCCGCGTTCAGCTCGATATCGACGTAGGCGGCCCCGGCCGCAAGCGCGGCCAGGAGCGGTGCGACGCGGGCCGTTTCGTCACCCGCGAAGCCCCCTCCTTCCCAGGCCGGGCGGTTGGTGAAGAGGAGGGGAGTGCGCACCTCCTCCAGAAAAGGGGGAATTTCCGGGGCGGCCAAGGCGTCCAGCCGGATTTCGATCACGTCCGCCAGCGGCTCCGCCTCCCGGGCGATGCGGACCGCCTCGGCCACCGACGGGGCGGCGACCGAAACGCAGATCCTGGCGGGATGGTGCTGCTTCATGCCGATTTCCTTGGATAACGGAGCGTTCGCGATTCGGGAAGGAACGTGGGATAATTATTCCATCTGCCGGGCGATGTCAATACGGACGCGTTCTTCCCGGGCCAGTCGGGCAGCGGGGCATCTTCCGGATTTCCCAGGGGCGGGATATACTGTGGCCACCGGAGCTTTGCCCCAGAACGCACAGCAGGAAATCGCCGCCATGTACCGACTTTTTGTTGCCATCGACCTGCCGGAGGAAATCAAAAAAGAGCTGGGGGCCATGTGCTTCGGCATTCCCGGCGCCAAATGGGTGGAGCCCGAGCAGCTCCATCTCACCCTTCGTTTCATCGGGGAGGTGGATGGGGGGGTGCTCGCCGACATCCGGGAGACCCTGGAGGGGGTGCGGGGCGAACCCTTCACCATGCGGCTCAAGGGGTTCGGCCATTTCCCGCCCCGGCAGGAGCCGCGGGTGCTCTGGGTGGGGGTGGACGCGGGGGAGGATCTGGTCCGCCTCCGCAACCGGATCGAAAACGGGCTGGTGCGGGCGGGAATCGAGCCCGAGCACCGGAAGTTCGCGCCGCACATCACCGTGGCCCGGCTCAAGGAGACCCCCCTCAGAAAGCTCACCAACTTCTTCGCCGGCAACGCCCTTTATGCGAGCCCCGCCTTCGAGGTGACCGAATTCCACCTCTATTCCAGTACGTTGAGCCTCAAAGGGGCCATCCACACCCGGGAGGAAAGCTACCTTTTAATAAGACATTCTCTGGAATCTTGAGGTCCTTGCCTTATGATAATCACCCCCGCTTGCCCCCTATCTTCCGATCAATAATCCGTGCTCCTCCTGATCCTCGGTGTTCTTCCAGAACCTTCTGTACAGGAAGACATAGAAGGTGACGACATCATTTTTGCCCAGCACGTAGCTCGTGTCGATCGCCTCGCCGCCGGCCCCGGCGAGCCAGAACAGCGGGCGGAGCTCATAGCCGATCACCTGTCCGTCAGGCCCGGTGATCGCCAGGGTTTCCACGCTCCTGAACGTGTTCTGATTGCCGAGAAAGGCCTTCGCCTCCCGGAAGGCTTCCGCCGCCGTGAGATGCTCCCGCTCTTCGACCCCGATGTCCCCGGTCCAGGAAACGATCCGGTAGGGGTCGCCTTCCCGGTCCATCACCGCCAACGTTTCGAAGTCGTCGTGGCCGACCCCGCCGTACAGGATCAGACTGTACAGACCACCGTTCTCAGGGGGCGCCGTCCGCGCCAGACGCAGGGAAGGCCCGGGGATGCAGCCGGCAATCGCCAGCAGCCAGATTGCGAGGCAGAGAAAGGCCGGAAGCCGGAGGCGGAGGACCGTTTTCATGCTTTTCCTTCCTTCTCCAGCCATGGCGGTATCCTCCCCTGAAGGCGCTGCCGGAATCGGCAACCATTCCCCCCTTGAGAAACAGTATAGGCTCCTGACGGATTCTCCCGCAACGGACCAAAAGGGACGTCCGCCCAAGGGAGATCCCCTGGGGGGGCGGCATGCATCGTTTCAGCTGCGTCCCAGCCGGCCTCACGGTCTTCGGCAGCATCGGCCAGGCCCGCCCCTCAGCGGGACCTCTCGTCGCATCCAGGGAAAAGAATTATGAGCTCTTTTCCGAGCTTCGGCATGTCTCTGATCCTCTAACACCAGCGAGGCCCGTTTCAGCAAAAGGGATTTCCAGTTTTTGATCTGGTTCGGATGGACTTGATATCGTCCGGCCAGTTCCGTCAGGTCCTCCCTGCCATTCAAGAGCTCCTGCAATACCTTGGCTTTAAAAGCACCGCTGTAGCTTTTCCTCTTTATTGACCGTCGCGCC